>NZ_JARESO010000074.1:0-34662 GCF_046030175.1 Paraburkholderia sp. RL17-373-BIF-A | reverse complement strand
CCAGGAACGGCGCCAAACCCTTATGCAATCGCCCTGCTTGACTCACAGGGCATTCAGACGGATGGGCTGCGTAGCAAGAGCTGGGACGAGTTCGCTGAAGAAGGCGCGCCGCAAATGGACTTCATCTTCACGGTCTGTGACGATGCAGCAGGCGAAGTCTGCCCGATTTGGCCGGGCCACCCGGCGAAGGCGCATTGGGGCGTGGCAGACCCATCGAAGGCGGAAGGTTCGGACGAGGACAAGCACAGGGCATTTTTGCAGGCTTTCGTGCAGATGAAAAAGCGCATAGAGCTTTTCGCGAACCTCCCGCTCGAAAAACTCGACCGCCTGGCAATCCAGCAGCAAATGCAGAGCATCGGTACGTCTCTGCGCGAGAAGGGAGAGTAATGATGGCTGGCAGTCAAGCCGCTGCGAAAACCACTCGCCGGGCGCCCAGCGGTATCGGATTCTTCGAACGCTATCTGTCCGTCTGGGTCGCGCTGTGCATCGTGGCCGGCATCGTTCTCGGCAAGTTGTTGCCCGGGGCTGTGCATACCGTATCCACGCTCGAGCTTGCCCACGTCAACATTCCGGTCGGGATTCTGATTTGGGTAATGATTATTCCGATGCTACTGCGCATCGACTTTGCTTCACTGGGAAAAGTTCGCAGCCAGTTGAAAGGCATCGGTGTGACGCTCGTCATTAACTGGGCGGTCAAACCATTCACGATGGCATTTCTGGCTTGGGTCTTTGTGCGACACGCGTTCGCTTCGCTGTTGCCCGCCGACCAGCTGGATAGCTATGTCGCCGGTCTAATTCTGTTGGCTGCAGCACCGTGCACGGCGATGGTCTTTGTCTGGAGTCAACTCACCAAGGGTGACCCGTATTTCACGCTGTCGCAGGTTGCGCTCAATGACCTGATTATGGTCTTCGCATTTGCTCCGGTCGTGGGACTGCTTCTCGGCATCTCGAACATTACGGTGCCGTGGGATACGCTGCTCACGTCGGTGGTGCTCTACATCGTCATCCCAGTCATCATCGCCCAGATACTCCGCAAGTTTCTGCTTCGAAAGGGCGAGCAGCATTTCCAGAGTGCGCTGGCGAAAATCGGACCGTTCTCCATCACTGCACTGCTGTTGACGCTGGTGCTGCTGTTTGCATTCCAGGGCGAGCAAATCATCGCGCAACCGCTGGTCATTCTGCTTCTGGCGGTGCCCATCCTGATTCAGGTGGTTGTCAATTCGTCACTCGCCTATCTGGCCAACCGGAAGCTCGGTGTGTCTCACGATGTTGCAGCGCCGTCATGTCTAATTGGCGCATCGAACTTCTTTGAGCTGGCGGTCGCGACGGCGATTAGCCTCTTCGGTCTCAAATCGGGAGCTGCACTGGCGACTGTGGTTGGTGTTCTTATCGAAGTGCCGGTCATGCTAGCCGTCGTAAAAGTGGTCAACGCGTCGCGACGTTGGTACGAACGGGAAGTGTGACGGCCCAGCAGCCTTCACGCCGGGATTCCGCCAGTCGAAATCGATGCGGCAAATTTTGGCCGGCCTCGTGCTCGTGTGAGCACGGGCCAGCGCACGCTGTTCGCTCCATCCGTCAATGTCCGCGAGCCAATTCTTCCAGCCCGTGTAGACCAACGGGCGGGGTCGCCTGCCAAGGCAACAACACAACCCGCTTCGCATCCTGCTTCATCACGCGCTCGATAAACGGCACCTCGTAGCGCCCTCGTTCGGCGAGTGCCGTGTCGTGGGTGCCGCTTGCGAGCAGACTTTGGTCAATAACCCAGGCATACGGTTCAATCTGGGCCCGCCGGAGGTCGGCTTGCAGTCGCTCCGCCTCATGAACAGGCGTCGCCTCGGCGAGCGTCACGATAAGTACGCGCGTGAAATCGGGGTCGCGCAGACGTGGCAATAGCTGGCGAACCGCTTCTGGCATATCACCCTGGGTGCGCATGACTTCGCGATGGTAGGCCTCCGCCGAGTCCATCAGCAGGATGGTGTGCCCGGTCGGAGCCGTGTCCAGTATCACGAACGAGTCCCGGGCCTCATCCACCGTTCGCGCGAATGCGCGAAAAACTGCTATTTCCTCTGTGCACGGCGACCGCAGGTCTTCCTCGAGCATCGCCTTCCCCTGGGCATCGAGTTGAGCACCGGCCTTGGCAAGAACCTCATCGCGATAGCGGTTGACCTCCAGTTCCGGGTCGATGCGACTTACTGTTAGACCCGGCAGCGATTCCTGAAGAGTCCACGCCACATGCGCGGCCGGGTCCGTCGTAGAAAGCAGGACTGCGTGCCCGCGCTGAGCCAGTTCAAGTGCTATCGCCGCAGCCACCGTCGTCTTGCCAACGCCACCCTTGCCCATCGTCATGACAAGGCCATGTCCCGTCTTCTCAAGGTCGTCAATGAGCGGCAAAAGGCCACCAGGCAGCTTAATACTCAACGGGGTATCTGCCCTGGACGCGGGAATCTGCTCCGGTTGCAAATACGCCTTCAACGCGGTCAACCCAACCAATCCCCTGGGAATGAAGCCCGTTTCGCTTCGCGCAAGTGCTGCGAGCCCCGGCGGCATTGCCCTTATGGCTACAGCCTGCTGTTCTTCCATTGCGCAAGCAATGTCATCGTCAGAAGAAACAGCCTTGAAAACACCATTGACTGCGAGCACAAGGTTTCGGACCCCGAGGTCGGCCAGTTCGACACGGGTTCGCTCCGCCTCACGGAATGCAGATGCCTCCGGTCGGGTTACCAGGACCACAGTAGTGCGGTCGTGGTTGGTCAGTTCGGCAACGGCAGCTGCGTACAGTTGCCTATTTTGCTCGAGGCCTGCCAGAGGCCCCAGGCACGAATTGCCGGTTGTGTTTGTCGACAGAAAGTTGCTCCAGGCAGACGGCAGTGTCAGCAAACGCAACGTGTGCCCCGTGGGTGCGGTGTCAAAAATGATGTGGTCATACGCATTCGCGGTGGCACTACCTCCCAACAGGTCGGCAAAGGCGTCGAACGCCGCTATCTCGACGGTGCAGCCACCGGAAAACTGCTCCTCCATGCTGCGAATTGCCGCATCGGGCAACACGCCTCGATAAGGGCTGACCATACGCTCGCGGTAGGCGGCCGCTGCGAGTTCCGGGTCGATGTTCAGCGCGTGGAGGTTTGGAACCTTGGCGATTGGTGTCGGCCGCCCGGAAAGTTGAGTCTCGAGCACCTCATCGAGATTGGATGCCGGGTCGGTGCTGACAAGCAGCACAGTCTTACCCATTTCAGCCAACTGTAGCGCCGTTGCGCAGGCGAGCGACGTCTTACCGACGCCGCCCTTGCCGGTGAAAAACAGGTGGTGAGTTGTAACGGCAGGAAGTGTCATATCGGTGCGCCGGTTAACATTCGCCGGGCTTGCAACTGCAGGCCCCCGCTTTGATGTGCGGCTTGTCGGCGGCGGAAATCTTGAGGCCCAGTTTCTGAATCAACTGGGCACGTGACGGATACACCCCGACGGAGATGACCCGACCATCCACCGTTACGATGGGCAGGCGGTCCATACCCGCATGCAGCTCCCGGACCACTTCCGGATTGGCAGCAAAGGCTGCCGCGTCGTGTCCGAGGCCGTGCCGAACGACTTCGACACCATGTTCAGCAAGCCATCGGACATCAGCGCTGAACTGAACAAGCGTCGGGTCGACGTCGACGCCGCACACACCCGTCGCGCAGCACATGGCCGGCTCAAACACTTCAAGTTTGCTCATCGTTGCTCCCACGAATTCCGCCTGTCCGGCCCGACCGCAGCCGCGTCCACTCCGTCATGCTCGTCCCTCTGCAGGACGGGTCATTGACTTCGGTCAAGTCACACGCGATGGAACGGCACTTTCCATGCGTGGAGAATCAAATCACTTGCCAGTCGACTCCAGCCGCTTCGTTGACAAGCGTCAAGGGAAGGTCCGTGCTGCCATGTAGCCTTGTATTGCACGATGCCTGCAGACGCCTTGTCACCGTGTCGCGCTTCCACAAGGAGGAGATATGAAAAAGCTTCTAGTTGCAATGGCTGCCGGTATCGCGTTGACATCCCCGGTTCTGCAAGCTGCTTCCAAGGACACAGGTGCACCGCAAAGCAGTTCAAAAACGCAGCCCCCAGGCGCTGCTGAGTTCGATAAGAATCTGGCCCAGCTCCAGGAGCAAATGAAGACAATGCAGGCACAGATGGACCAGATTCGCAAGACTCAAGACCCTCAGGAACGCCAGAAGCTACTTGAGCAGCACTGGGCCACAATGCAAAGTGCGATGACAATCATGCACGGGATGTGGGGCCCGGGGATGATGGGCCATGGAATGGGCCCGGGAATGATGGGGGGCGCTGGGCCCGGAATGATGGGGGGCTGGGGGCATATGGGCGGCTACTATTCGCGCCTGACACCCGAGCAACTGCGGCAGCGTCAATACATGACTGACCAATACCTGCAGATGCAGCAGGAGATGATGAACAACATGATGTGGCAGCAGCAATACCGGGGCGGGCCACCGCCTGCCAGTACAAACTAGACATGCTGAACATTCGATACTGACGACTTCCCAGCCTTGAAAGCTCGCCAACGACAGGAGCAGACATGAGCAATATTTCCAACTACAAAGACCTGACAGGCGCGGTATCGGTTCAGATGCGAGCGATGCGGGCGTCACAGCCTGACTTGATGACCGCGTTCGGCCAACTCGCTGCGGCCGGGACAAAAGACGGGGCACTGGACCGAAAGACGCGGGAACTGGTCGCGTTAGGGATTGCGATTGCCTGCCGCTGTGACGACTGCATCGGCTTTCACGTCCAGACGCTGGTGAAGCTGGGCACAACAAGGGCCGAGCTGGGAGACGTGCTCGGCACTGCCGTCTATATGGGAGGCGGTCCATCGATGATGTATGCCACCCATGCGTTGAGTGCCTTTGAGGAATTCTCGCTCTGAATATCAACGCGCTCGGATTTCTACCAGTGTCTGCGATGCAAGGCAGCCCCCGAAGAGGACCACGGCATGGGACTCATGGCTGCGTCATCCCTTGGTGATGATGCATATGCCCATCCATCGCGTCAGCACCGTGGTCCGAGAGCTGCGCGTCGAACCATGCGTGAAGTGACGACACCAATTTCGGGTCATCGCTGCGATAGGTAAGCTCGCCTCCACCTTTAATGTCCTTGTACGTAATCGATATTTGACCGGGCTTGGCCGCTCTGAGTTGCGCCAACCCGGGCATGTCAGTTCCGTGAGTGCGGGCAGGTCCCGAAAAATCACCACGCTGAAACTGCGTCTGGATTTCACGCAGGTGCTTACGAATCAGCCGAATCTGGCCGCTGTCGGATGGGTTTTTCGCAATCACCTGCTGGTTTCCACCATCGTCCGATTTGGTGAAGATGTGAGTCGTGGCCTTGAGGCTGAACGGCATGACCTCCGCACCTCGCTGCGCTACCTCTGCCTGACGTTCAGCGTCCACCGCGAAAGATTCAAACGGCGCGGCCAAGGCTGCCATCACGATAAGCGTAGAAAAAATTATGGTCGGTTTCATTGGATGAGACTCCCGCGTAGTCAACCTGTGCCTGATTGCCCCATTCCCGAAGACAGGCCGACAGCAAGTGCAGCTAGCGGCGAAGCGTCGGCCAAATCCAGGCGAAGAACAAAGAACGGCAAGGAGACTGCCGCGATGGTACCGCCAGCACCCGTCAGCGCGAGAATCAGGCCGACAACACCTCTCAGGAACATACTGCCTGCAATCATGCTGTCCAATCAGCTGCCTCAAAAAGCCACCGCGTTTGCGCGGACGGCGCTTAAATGAATGCGCAACAACTCAGGCTTGCTGCCGACTCAGCTTCGCGCGCTCGAGGAACTCGAACACGGCCATGCCGCCGAGCATCGCGGCCACAAAACCCCATGCCTTCGGAAAGCCAGCGCCCAAGGCGACCAGTGCGGGCCCGGGGCAAAATCCTGCAAGCCCCCAGCCAACGCCGAACACCGCGCTTCCCAACACAAGTCTCAACGTCACGGCGGTGCTCGCTGGAATCTGCATGGGCAGACCCAACAGGGATTTTTTGCGGCGATTTGCAAACAGGAACGCGATAGAGCCGACGGCTATCGCCCCGGCCATTACGAATGCAAGTGACGGGTCCCATCGTCCCGCGAGGTCGAGAAATCCCAGCACCTTCGCAGGATTGGCCATGCCGGACACCATCAGGCCGACTCCAAACAGAAGGCCGGAAAGTAAAGCAGTGAGCAAACCCATCTCAGCCTCCCAGCAGATGTCTGGACACGAATACAGTCAGACAACCGCTTGCCATGAATGTTGCCGTCGCGACAAGCGAACGGACGGAGCCCCGCGAGATGCCGCAGACACCGTGGCCGCTGGTGCAACCGCTCGCGTAACGCGTGCCGATGCCAACCAGAAAGCCTGCGACGATTATTTGGGTCCACCCAGCCTCTATATCAGGCGCTATCGGGTTCCCAAGCAGACTTGCCAACACAGGTGCCCCGATTAGCCCTGCAAGAAAAGCGACACGCCATCCCGCATCTTTCTGTGGCGCGCTCAGCAGGCCACCGAGAATGCCGCTGATGCCCGCTATACGTCCATTGAACAAAACAAGCACGGCAGCCGCAGCGCCAATCACCAGGCCGCCAGTCAGTGACAGGCCGGGCGTGAAACTCGTTGTATCAATCGACATGACGTCTCCTTCTCTTCATTGGGCGCAAAACTGGTCGTACAGCACATTCATGACTGCAATCGCTTCCTTGCTCGCGATGGAGTAAAAGATACTTTTCCCCTCCCGACGTGTCTCGACGAGCGAGTTATCGCGAAGTACGCCGAGTTGTTGGGAGAGTGTGGGCTGACGTATCCCCAACTGTTCTTCCAGGTCGCTCACACACAACTCGCCCTGGGACAACTGGCACATCAGAAGCAGCCGGTCAGGATTTGCCAGCACCTTCAGCAGCGCACAGGCTTTCTCCGCGGAGGCCTGCATCACTGAAAGGTCGATTGACGCGGACCTCTTCCTCATCTCATCACCCTATAATTTACACATACATAGTATATTGAATTGTAGATTATTTATGAATAGAATGGGTGGCATCTGAGGAGGTCAGGATGCAGCCCATCGTTCAACCGTTCTTCGACCCGGTCACCGGTACGGTCACATACGTGGTTTTCCAGTCCGGGCATCCAGAATGCGCAGTCATTGACCCGGTCCTTGACTACGACCCCAAAGCAGGACGGACTTCAACGACGAATGCCGACAAGGTCATCGAGTTCGTTCGCCAGCATGGCCTGGGCGTGCAGTGGATTCTGGAGACCCACGCGCACGCGGACCACCTGTCCGCAGCGCATTATTTGCGCGGCGAGCTTGGTGGAAAGATTGCAATTGGAGAACACATTTGCACCGTTCAGGCGGTCTTCAAGAAGCTTTTTAATCTCGAGCCCGGATTTCATGTAGATGGTTCCCAGTTCGACCATCTTTTCCGCGAAGACGAGGCATTTTCCATCGGTGGCCTGACGGCAAAAGCGCTGTACGTGCCGGGCCATACCCCGGCCGACACGGCCTACCAGATTGGAGATGAGGTGTTCGTAGGAGACACTTTGTTCATGCCGGATGTCGGTACCGCACGGTGTGACTTCCCCGGAGGCGATGCGCGCAGGCTATACGGGTCGATTCGAAAGCTGCTGGACCTGCCAGACGACGTCCGGTTCTTCATGTGCCACGACTATCCACCCGAGGGTCGGAAGCCCGAGTGGGAAACCACGGTGCTCGCGCAGCGTGCGCATAACATCCATTTGCACGACGGCGTAACGGAAGAACAGTTCGTCAGCATGCGTGAGGCACGCGACGCAACGCTTGCGATGCCAGTTCTTATCCTGCCGTCTGTACAGGTGAATATACGGGCCGGCAATTTTCCACCCCCCGAGGACAATGGCGTCAGCTACCTGAAAATTCCGTTGGATGCTCTGTGACGACGACTCCCGCGCCATGCCTTGCGTTGCGCTCGACCCGCGTGGTTGTCACGGCATGTGGCGCCAAGACTGGAGGTTAGGACGCTGCTTGGATGGCGGAGTGGCGCAGAACACACGCTGACCTGTCAAAGGAAGTCCTTCCAGAACGAAGATGTGAACGATAGATAGTGACTGCGCAAATATCGAAAGCACCTTAAGACGAACACGAGGCGAACGCGACAGCAGCGTCATCACGGCGCTCTAACTGTCGCTAGTCTGCGCCCCGTTTAAGCCTTCTGGCTGCAACGGCAAGCCGTATCGTTGTTTGCATATTTCGGAGCCTGCTCAACCGGAGCACTACGGTGATGACGCACGTGGGCCTAGATTGGCGCATCCTCTTGCGTGGTGTGTTGCTCGGCCTTTGGTTGCGGCGATGCAACCGGCGCGCTGGCGATTTGAGCGGCGACCGGTATTGCTTGCGTCGAAGGCTCAGTCGTTGCCCGGGACGTGGGAAGAATGCCGGTCATCGCCGCGATGCCAGTCGAACTGGCCAAGATGACGGCCCCGGCCGCACCGGCAACCAGAGGGTGAATACGACTGCGTTGCGGCAAATTGGGAGTCAGGTTGGTGTTCGTGTCGCGCTCCGTTGACGTGTGTCAGCAAGAACGCCGAAGCAGACAAGCCGGTGGACGTAACGCCCGCAAGATTTGTGGGCAGTTGTAGCGCGTCCCGACGGTTTCCTGGCGCGGTTTTTCTTCGAAGTATCGACTCTGACAGAGTCTGGCGCTCAGGCTACCGCACCAAACAAAGCGCCGACGCCTGATGACACGCCCATTGCCAGAGCACTCCAGAAGACCACGCGGATAACGCCTGGGCCAACTTTCGCCCCGCCAGCTTTCGCGGCCAAGCCGCCCAGCGCGGCCAACGAAACCAGAGCAGAAACAACTATGGCTGGAAGCAGCACCGATTCGGGCACAAGTGCCGCAACGATAACCGGCAACACGGCGCCAGCCGCAAAGCTGCACGCAGAGGCCAGCGCGGCTTGCAGAGGTCGGGCAGACGTAACCTCCGAAATGCCCAACTCATCACGCGCATGAGCCCCCAGTGCGTCGTGCGCCATAAGCTTTTCGGCGACCTGCCTGGCAAGTGGCAAATCCAGACCGCGACGCACGTAGATTGCAGCCAATTCCCGATGCTCGCGCGAGAAGTCGGCATCGAGTTCGGCCTGCTCCTGGACCAAAGATGCCTTTTCAGTATCTGCCTGCGAGGAAACAGATACGTATTCCCCGGTCGCCATTGACATGGCCCCAGCAACCAGGCCGGCCACGGCCGTGAGCACAACGCTTCCATGAGCGGTGTGCGCTGATGCCACGCCGGCGACGAGGCTAGCCGTCGAGACAATGCCATCATTGGCGCCCAGTACAGCGGCACGCAACCAGCTAATAGATTCGAGACGATGCTGTTCCTGATGCCGCCCCGGCATAGTTCCTCCATTTGAGACTTTGACGCGCAAACACCGAATAAGCAATTGGTCGGGCAGCCGTGCGGGGCAGCTTTATCAGTTGCCGCGCTGGTGTATTCGTGTGGAGCATAAACCAGACTGCTGCATCGGCGGGCACTTGCTGGTGCCATATGAACAGTACACGCAGCAGTGCGACAAAACACGTTCTTCCCATCGTAGAGATTTGCTTGCCCTTACAGTGTCGGCAAGCGTTCGAAGTTGTCAAAGCGGGCAAACGGTGGCTGCACCTCAGTTACCTCAAGCGCGTCGACAAGCGCCGCGGACATCCCGTCGCTTAGCCAGGCGCACATTACTGTCAGTTGCTCCGGCGAGCCCTGCAGCATTGCTTCTACCGAACCATCCATACGGTTGCGAACCCAGCCTGTGACGCCTGGTGCTGTCGCCCGGCGTACACAGGCCTCTCTGTAGCCGATGCCCTGTACCTGGCCACGCACCTGGACCGGTCGGGTCTCAAGCGGCTCGTTCTCATGAGATTCCATGGGCGTACTCCGGTTGCAGGTTGAGGCATTGACGAGCGAGATTCAATGAAGTGGTTCGGCTGCAATCGCATGTTTGCGCATCTTCTCCCAAAGGCTCTTTCTGGAGATGCCGAGGGCGTGGGCCGTCTCGGAAATGTGGCCCTGGTGCTGCAGTAGCGCCGCGCGAATGAATGCGTTTTCGCACGCGGCCATGTAGCCGTCGAGCGGAGCGTCCATATCCAGTGCTACTGCGGCCTGAGACCCGTCCTCCTCGAAAATATCGGAGGAGAAAAGCATATTGCGTGAGCACACGATGCATGCTCGTTCGAGGCGATTCTGCAACTCTCGCACGTTCCCGGGCCATCTATATGTCGCCAATCGCGCTTCGGCGGACGGATGAAACAGTTTCGTTGGTTCACCGAGCCGGCCCGCAATGTCGCGTACGAAACGATGGGCAAGCCAAAGGACATCGTCGGGCCTGTCGCGAAGTGCCGGGACGCGTAGCTGCAGGATGTTGATGCGATAGAACAGGTCCTCCCGAAACTTCCCGACCCGGACCAGTTCCGCGAGGTCTCGATTCGTTGCGCAGACCAGCCAAAAGGTGGTTTCGAACCCTCTCTCACCGCCGACTCTCGTGACGCGTCGCTCCTGTAGCGCCCGCAGCAACTTCACTTGCATTGACAGGGGCAAGTCGCCTATCTCATCGAGGAAGAGCGTGCCACCCTCGGCCTGCTCGAAGTAGCCTTTCTTTTGCCGTTCCGCACCGGTAAACGCGCCTCGTTCGTGTCCGAAAAATTCAGACTCGAGAAGCGTCTCCGGGACGGCACCACAGTTGACTGCGATGAACGGCGACGCGTCGCCTGGCGCATGTCGATGAATGAACCGTGCGAGCACTTCCTTGCCAACGCCCGACTCGCCTGTAATCAGAATCGATTTAGCGCGGCCCGCGACTCGTGGCACCAGTTCCGCAAGGCGCCGCATCGCTTCCGACACACCCAGTTCGCTCTGCGCCGGCATGGCCTGGTCTGGTATGCCCGTTCCTGTGAGAAGCCTGACCTTGTCGACCAGTGCGCCGATGTCGAATGGCTTCGTGATGTAGTCGGCAGCGCCGCTCTTCAGAAGAGACACCGCCGTGTCGACCGAAGCGTACGCGGTGATAAACAAGAATGGCGGCACTGACGTATGCGCGGCGACCGACCGTGAGAACAGTTCTTCACCCGATATGTCGGGTAGCCGGATGTCGCTGATGACGGCCTGATACGGTCGGTTCTGCAAGGCATCTAGGGCGGATTCGCCGTCGGTATGCCAGTCCACGTCAAAACCTTCCAGACGGAAGCGGTCGGCCAACGACTCCCCCATGATGGGGTCGTCCTCGACGACACAGATAAGCGTGGTCGACATGATGCTCTCCTGATTCATGGAGAAGTAACCGGCAATAGCACGGCAAAATACGTCCGTCCCGGTGCGCTATCCACTGAAATTGTGCCACCGAGCTGCGTAACGATTTGATAACTCACCCACAATCCGAGGCTGTGCGACCGCCGGCCCTCGGCCATGGCAACCGACCCGAACGGCTCGAATAGGTGCTCCATGGCCACGCCCGAAATGTGCTGACCGGTGTTCGATACTGTTATCTGCAGCCCAACCCCATTGGCCGCAACCAGGCAGTCAACGCGCCCGCCAACCTCCACGGCCTTCACCGCGTTCAACAGCAAATTGAGCACGAGCTGGCGCACCAGGTGTGCGGGTAATGCTATCGCCTCGTCTAACTGAATGTTCCAGTGAAACGCTGCCTGCTTAGCCTGTATCTGCGGCGCTATCAACAGCTTCAAGTCCTGCCAGTCCGACAGACTCATTGCCGGGGAGTCCAGCCGCGCCTCAAACAGCAATGCGCCAACAGTAGAACGAATTTGCGCGAGACCTCGTTCGAGCAAACCTAGGGTCTTTCGGGTTTGGGCGTCGGGTTCCCCATGCGTATTGAGTGTGTCTATAGCGTTAAGCATGCCGCCCAGGGGGTTGTTGATTTCATGCGCGATGCCAGCTGCGACTTGCCCGACGGCCGCGAGTCTTTCGGCGACGACGACTTCTCTCTCCAACTCCTGTTTCTGCGCCAGTTCGGCGAGCATGGCCCGGAACTGTTGTTCCAGCTGACCTATTTCGTCGTTCCCTTGCACTGTGATTTCCGCGCCAACTTCTTCAGGGTGCTCCTTTCCAATGCGGCCCATGGCGGCCGTGAGGCGCAAGAGCGGTTTCGCCATCCGGTCGCCCCAGAGCCAGCCTAGCGGTATGAGTAGTAGCAAGGCGGGCACAGTAGCCACAGCTAGCTTGAGCAGCGTGGAGCGGACACGACCGTAAAAGGTATTGGCGTCATAGAGCAGAACCACATAGCCGAGTCGGCTTCCATCGTCCGAATTCACCGGCATGCCGGCGGTGACGTCGCGGCTCGCGAGTAATCCCGGAAAGTCGAAAAAGAACGGGTCGCCTGGACCTCGTAGATGTGAGATGACCGCACCAAACTGTGCCGGAAGCTGGGCGACCGGGCGCTGGACAGGTTCCTTGCGGGGAGACGTGGAGGCGTACACCCGAGCCTTCGAGTCGAACAGAACGATTTCCTTCAGCGGATTTGTGGGCTCCCTGACCGCCACCGGTGTCCGAATCACTTCGAAGGCACGCCACAGGTCGTCCTTGACCATCGGGTCGCGAAGCGACAGTGTGAGGACGCGGCACAGATTCTGGGCGCTACTTTCGAGGTCATTTCTGGCATCGGAAACCGCAACGCTTACGAGCGCGAAGGTCACGAGTATCTCCGTCAGCAGGATGACTGCGCTCAGCGCGAGTGGAATCTTGTAACGGTAGCTGAGATGGGACAGCATCTGCGCGGTCCTAAACTGGCCCAGAGTTCAGGATGGCAACCAGGCGGCGTATGCCATCGAACACCTTGTCGTCGTCCGGCACGAAGCCATCGAGGTTCAATCGCTGCAACACTTCCCGGGCTGCAGGGCGGTCTTTCATACCGACCAACGCGCGCTGCATACGAAGAAACGATTCGTCGTCAAGCGAGCGGCGCGCGACAATCGGCGGAAAACCGTACTGGGGAGAACGCCACGCCACCCGGACGTCGCGGGTACGTTCCGGGTACTGCTTCTCGATAGTGTCGTAGACGTATCCATCAATCTCGCCCGCATCCGCAAGTCCGGTCGTCACTGCGTCAACGACTTTTCTGTGGGCATATGTGAAGAAGGACTTCTTGAAGAAGCTGGTCGGCCGGATGCCCGCACGTATTAGCTCGGTCGTCGGAACGAGAAACCCCGAATTGGACTGTGGGTCGCTAAAGGCGAACACGCGGTTTCGAAGCTGCGTGATGTGAGTCGTCTGCGTATCGCTTCTAGGGACAATCAGGTATGACCGATAAAGCGGCTTGCCCTGATAGTCCGGTATCGCCATCAAGCGCATCGTTTGTGAGTTGGTGACGTATGGAAACCCGCATACCCACGCCACATCGAGCCGGTTCTCAGCAAGCAGGTCATCAATCTCGCGATAGCTATTGCGCTGCACAAACCTCACATCAGAGTTGCATACCTCACCAAGCTCGCGGCTCCAACGGTCGAGCAGACTGATTTCGTTATCGAGGAACACTGCAGTCGTGCCGAACGCAACCGTCGGGCCTTCGCCGGCAGTCGCAAGCTTGAAGGACGAGAGCAGTGGAAGGCCTAACGCGAAGCGTAGAACTTGCCGCCGCCGGATGTTACGAATTGGTGACATAACGGCTCACTCCCCCTCACGAACCGTTACCGAACGGTAATGGCGTCCATCAGGTCTGCTGAATTCAAATCGTGTTGGCACAAGCCTTCCGGCGGACGTCGGGCCGCATGGCATACCTCTTGCCGTTTGCTCGATGCTAACGATTACACGAGCAAGATTCAAGCGAGGAGGAGACCATGTCCGAACTCAAAATCCGGCGTCGCACATTCCTGAAGTTGGGCGGCGGCTCGATTGCCGCTACCGCCGCTTCTGCTCTGGTACCCACCGTGGCCTCGGCCGCAAACCCCGTGGATACCAGCAAGACGAAGCTCCCTTACCCGAAAAAGGCCGTCGGACAGGTGGGACGCATGACGGTCAACGCCCCTGTCACGTTCACCTATCCGGATGCTGCATCACCCTGCACAGCTCTCAAGCTTGGGAGCCGTGTTCCGGGTGGCGTCGGCCCCGATGGCGACATCGTCGCCTATAGCACCATGTGTACGCACATGGGGTGCCCAGTCGTCTACGAGCCGACGACGAAGGTCTTCAAGTGTCCATGCCACTTCAGCATGTTCGACGCAGAAAAGGCCGGACAGATGATTGTCGGACAGGCCACCGAAAATCTTCCTCGGGTGCGGCTTCAGTATGACGAGAAGACGGGCACCGTGTCAGCAGTCGGCGTGGAAGGTTTGATATACGGCCGCCAGGCCAATGTTCTCTGAGTTCGAGGAGCTGAAAATGCCTACCGAAAAGGACCGCATTGCGCTACCGCCGGTCACGGCCCAGCGAACCAATATGACCTGCCATTTCTGCATCGTTGGATGCGGGTACCACGTGTACAAATGGCCGGAAGACCAGGAAGGTGGCCGCGCGCCGAACCAGAATGCGCTCGGTGTTGATTTTCGCAAACAGGTGCCGCCACTCTCGCTCATCATGACGCCTGCCATGGAAAACGTGGTCACCGACCGCGATGGCTCGCGCCACACCATCATGATTGTTCCGGACAAGACCTGCGTCGTGAACAGTGGCTTGAGTTCCACACGCGGCGGCAAGATGGCGATGTACATGTACGCGGCGGACGGAATCACTCAGGAACGGTTGAGACAACCGCGCATCTATCTAAGCGACCAGTGGGTGGATACGACTTGGGACCAGGCGATGGCGCTTTACGCTGGCCTGCTGAAGAAGGTGCTCGACAAGGATGGTCCGAGCGGCATTGTCTTTTCTGCGTTCGACCATGGTGGTGCGGGTGGCGGATTCGAGAATACGTGGGGGTCCGGCAAGCTGATGTTCACGGCGCTGCAAACGCCGATGGTTCGCATCCACAACCGGCCCGCGTACAACTCGGAGTGTCACGCGACTCGCGAGATGGGTATCGGCGAACTGAACAATTCGTACGAGGATGCTGAACTAGCCGATGTCATCTGGTCCATCGGCGCGAACTCGTACGAAACACAGACGAACTACTTCCTCAACCACTGGGTGCCGAACCTGCAGGGCGGGACGCTAGACAAGAAAAAGCAACGCTTCCCAGGCGAGGCGTTCCCGAAGACAAAAGTTGTGTTCGTGGACCCGCGGCGCACGGCGACCATCGCGGTCGCCGAGCAGGTAGCCGGAAAAGACAACGTGCTGCATCTGGACATTCAGCCGGGCACTGACATCGCATTGTTCAACGGGATTTTTACCTACGTGGTCCAGCAGGGATGGATTGACAAAGATTTCATTGCCGCCCATACGAATGGCTTTGATGCGGCTGTCCAGGCCAACAAGCTGTCACTCGACGAGTGCAGCAAAATCACGGGCGTGCCGGTTGAGAAAATCAAAACCGCAGCGGAATGGTCATATAAACCGAAGGGGCCGGGGCAGCTTCCGAGAACGATGCATACCTATGAAAAGGGCATCATCTGGGGCAACGACAATTATCTGATTCAGTCGTCGCTACTGGACGTCGCTGTGGCCACTCACAATGTCGGACGGCGAGGTACGGGTTGCGTGCGGATGGGCGGACACCAGGAGGGATACACTAGGCCGCCGTATCCCGGCAACACGAAGATATACATCGACCAGGAACTCATCCACGGCAAGGGGCGGATGATGACGTGGTGGGCGTGTAATAACTTCCAGACGAGCAACAATGCGCAGGGATTGCGCGAAGTGGTCTTGCGTCGCTCGCAAATCGTGAAAGACGCGATGCAGGGTGCACGTGGTGCGAGCACAGAGCAACTGGTTGACGTGATTTACGACGCGACCAGCAAAGGCGGTTTGTTCGTGACGAACATCAACATCTATCCGACAAAGCTCCAGGAGGCCGCGCACCTCATGTTGCCCGCAACGCACCCGGGTGAGATGAATCTGACGTCGATGAACGGTGAGCGCCGCATGCGCCTGTCCGAACGGTTCATGGACCCGCCCGGAAGCGCGATGCCAGACTGTCTCATTGCCGCGCGCGTCGCCAACACGCTGCGCGCCATGTATCAGAAAGATGGCAACACGAAGATGGCCGCGCGGTTCGACGGATTTGACTGGAAGACCGAAGAGGACGCCTTCAACGATGGATTCCGTCGTGCCGGGCAACCGGGAGTGGAAAAGATAGATAGCCAGGGCGGCGACACCGGAAACCTGGTTACCTATGAACGTCTCAAGGTGATGGCTAACAACGGAGTGCAACTGCCGGCCAAGGCGTGGGAAGGAGGCAAGCTGGTCGGCACCGAAATGATGTACATGGATGGAAAATTCGACACGCCAGACGGCAAGGCCCAGTTCAAGCCCTCGCCGTGGCCGGGTCTGCCGAAGACGGTCGCTGACCAGAAGTCGAAATACCGCTTCTGGATTAACAACGGTCGCACGAATGAGGTGTGGCAGACGGTGTACCACGACCAGTACAACGAATTCGTCCGCGCTCGTGACCCGATGGCGTATATCGAAATGAACCCGGACGATGCACAGGGGCTCGGGATTGGCGCCGGCGACATCGTCGAGGTCTTCAATGATTTCGGGTCTACGTACGCGATGGCCTATCCGACAGCCGAACTGAAGCATGACCAGTCCTTCATGGTGTTCGGCCACATCAACGGAATACAGGACAACGTCACCACTACATGGACGGACCGCAACATCATTCCGTACTACAAGGGTACGTGGGCGAACATCCGTCGCGTCGGGTCGATGGAGGATTACAAGCAAACGGTCAGCTTCAAGAGTCGTCGGTACACATAGGTGAATACGGCCGGCGCATTGCCGGCCGTATTGTCTCTTTCTGAGCCGGTGGCCATCCGCACGTGAGAGTGGAGCTGCGATGGAGGCATTTACGCTGGGGCGAGTCATTCCGCTTGTCGAAGTCGGCGCCGCTGACTCGACTGAGCGCAATTTGCTTGCGTCAGACTCTCCGATAATGGAACTGCCGCTTCGGGACACGCGCCATCGGCCGTTGCGAGACCTGCGTATTTCGGTTACGGACCGCTGCAACTTCCGTTGCGTCTACTGCATGCCGAAGGAGGTGTTCGGCAAGGACTATGCGTTCCTGCCCCGACGCGAACTGCTCAGCTTCGAGGAAATTGAGTGCGCCGCACGGGTGTTCGTTGGCCTCGGTGTTGAAAAGATTCGACTCACGGGTGGAGAACCGCTGCTGCGAAAAGACCTTGAATATCTTGTCGAGCGGTTGGCCAAGTTACGGACGCCTCGTGGCGAAGACGTCGAATTGACACTGACGACAAATGGTTCGCTGCTAAGTCGCAAGGCGCAACTCCTGCGGAACGCGGGATTGAAGCGCATCACAGTCAGTCTCGACTCAATAGACGAGGCTGTGTTTCAGCGGATGAATGGCGTCGGCTTTCCTGCAGCATTGGTGCTGGAGGGAATCGACGCTGCACTGCGTGTCGGCCTCGCTCCGGTCAAGGTCGACATGGTGGTGAAGCGCGGTGTGAACGACACGCAGATGCTGCCGATGGCACGCCACTTCCGGGGAACTGGCGTAGAAGTCCGTTTCATCGAGTTCATGGACGTCGGTGCAAGCAACGGCTGGAACATGGAGTCAGTGGTGTCTTCATCCGAGGTTGTTCGTCGCATTGATGCGGTTTTCCAGCTCGTACCGATTGGTCGCGACAAGCATTCGGACACGTCGGTCCGATTTCGCTACGCTGATGGTCAGGGAACAGTCGGCGTCATCTCAAGCGTCTCACAGCCTTTCTGCGGCGACTGCACGCGGCTACGAATGTCGGCGGACGGCCAGCTCTTCACCTGTCTGTTCGCCTCTCGCGGCCTGGACATACGTACGCCAATGCGAAACGGAGACACTGATGAAGCGTTGCGCCAACTGGTCTCTTACCTTTGGAGACGGCGGGCCGACCGCTATTCAGAGCAACGTGGTGAAAGTAGCGCCACAGACGACCGGTCCAAAGTCGAAATGTCGTTCATCGGCGGTTGATGGCAGACGGCCACTCTGTTGCCATTCGTTTCATAGGTCGGGGGTGATTATTCAGTCAGCCCATCCGTTAGCCACTCCGCTGGATGGGCAAACTACTTCACGCGATGTCCATGTTCGTCGACGACAACCTCACCGTCCTCTTTCACGAACGGCACCGCACGGGCTTCGGGCAGGATGTCGAGAATAACTTCAGACGGGCGGCATAGCCGCACTCCGTGGTCGGTTACGACAAGCGGTCGGTTGATGAGAATGGGATGCTCCAGCATAGCGTCGATGAGCTGGTCGTCGTTGACGAATGGGTCACCCAGCCCCAAGTCCGCATATGGGGTTCCCTTCTGACGCACTACATCACGTACGCTCAGTCCTGACCGTGCGATAAGGTCTACAAGCGTTTCGCGAGACGGCGGCGTTTTTAGATACTCGATAATCATCGGTTCGATGTCGGCGTTTCGAATCATCGCAAGAGTGTTGCGCGAGGTTCCGCAGTCAGGGTTGTGGTAAATCGTGACAGTCATGCCGTTTGCTCCGCAAGGGAAGATAGATATTCGTTAATCTGTGCAGCGGTGGACCGGGCGCTACGCATCACGCCAATGAGAGTAGCTGACGCGAAGCCGCACCATTCACCGTAGCCAACGAGCCACAATCTGGGCTCAACAACTGAACGGCCTTCTACCACGTCGACCCTGCCTCCGGCGTTGACGACGTTCAAGGCGCGCAGATGCTCGAGTGCCGGCCGGAACCCTGTGCACCATATAACTGCGTCGACCTGCGAGCGAGTCCCGTCTCCCCAGACGACGCCGTCATTTACGAAGCGGGCGAAGGGGCGAACCGACTTCAGCACACCACGTTCACGTGCCTCACGAACCGGTGGCACCATGACAACGTCTCCTAGACCGCCTGTGGGTGCGGGGTCCGGGCGGCCGTCCACCCGCGCCTTCCAACGTTCGGTTGCTCGCTCAAACAGCACGCGACCATCGACGTCATCTGGAAGAAGCGTCGGCGCTTCCAACGTAACCCAAGTCACATGACAGCTCTGCGAGAGTTCGGCGAGTATCTGCGCGCCGGAGTTGCCGCCTCCGACGACGAGCACGCGCTTGCCACGGAACGCTTCCGGATTCCTGTAACGCGCTGAGTGCACCTGCTCACCCCCGAAGTCCACCTGTCCCGGATATTCTGGGATGTACGGGTGGCCCCACGTGCCAGTTGCACTTACCACCGCTTTCGCGAGCCAGTCGCCGTGATTCGTCGATACCAACAAGCGGTCCCCGCGACGTGACACTGACTTCACGGCCACCGGCCGGCGGACCGGAATCCCGTAGCGTTTCTCGTAATGAGCGAGGTATCGAATGACGTGCTCGCGAGAGGGATATTGACCCGTGGTCGGCGGCATCAGCCACCCTGGCAACGAACTCCACTGTGCCGGCGAGAAGAGATGGAGCGAATTCCACGCGTGCAACCATGCGCCTCCTGCGTCCGACTGATTGTCCAGCACCAAATAGCTGATGCCCGCGCGGCGCAGGAAATATGAAACCGCCAGAGCGGATTGGCCCCCGCCGATAATCGCGACATCGATTTGACTGCCTGTTGAGGCGTTGTTATCAGACATATAGTGCACCGGGTTACATTTCTATAATACCGGATATATTGAGGTATGTCGGCCACGCGAACCAATTGAATCCTGACTGAAGGGGCCCGATGTCACGCAAGCGCCAGGTCGAGTAGCTTGAGTGTCGCGGCGGCCCCGCTTGCGAATCCGACGCCATGCAACGGGTTCGTATTTGACTCCCTAATATTTATTCGAATGAGCTGTTGGCGCGCGTTTCGCTCGCTGAAACGCCTCACCGTCGGCAGTGCTTTCCCTGCGCCCAGTTCCACGACGACTGGGTTCGACACCGAAAGAATCCAAGCTTCCAGGCGCTCCCGTTGTTGTTCATATGGCACGTCGACCCATCCCCAATCTCCGAACATCAGAATATTCGGACGCGCGAGCGCACCACACCGTGGGCAGCGGGGCATTGGGCATTCCAGCTCAGACGTGTTCTCATTCACCGATGGAAGAAATTCCGTGGCCGGCCATGTATCGCTTGTGCAAACATCTAGGCATTGAAGTCTATGAATCGACCCGTGGCATTCGTGGACTCGGTCTCCGGAGAACCCGGCTTTTTGGAATTGTCCGTCGACGTTGCTCGTGAACACAAAGGCGCCATGGCTCATGCGGTCTGCCCACCGACGCAAAATCGCGAAGCCCTCGTGAGGGACTGTCTCACGGTAGAGCCTCAACCGGTGTCCGTAGAAGCCCCACGCAAGCTCCGGATGCTCTGCAAACCGCGCAGGGTTTGCCATGTCTTCGAACGATAGGCCGTGGTGCCGAAGCGCGGGATAGGCGCGCCAGAAGCCTTCCCCACCACGAAAGTCAGGAAGGCCTGAATCGACGCCCATTCCAGCACCCGCCGTGATGAGGAGTCCGTCTGCTTCTCGCAGCCAGCCAGCAGCTTTCCGAAGCTTTTCATCTTGTGAATCGACCACCTCTGTGCTCCCATTCGAAACCGCCGACAAGATTTGGCTTCGCTGATTACGCGCGGCAGCGTCGCCACGCTTTCATGCCAAATGGTCACCCCTTTGACCGGGGACGCCACGCTTCCCGCCAGTTCCAGAAGCGACTTCGATTTGGCCCGTATTAGGATGTCGCCATCGGGCATGACATGCCACAGCAGCCGCGTGCCCGGCATCATGCCAAACGCTTTCCTGACCTCGGCGGGAACGATGGTACGGCCTTTGGCTGTCAGTCGCGATTCAGCCATTAACTTCCCCTTGAATGTTCGGATAGCCTACCGGCAGCAGCAATCCCCGTAAGTGCTACTTTGACACGCGCTGGTGCCTCCAAGCGACATTCAGACAGGTCGTGCTTGTGATGATTTGAGTGCGCCCCGCCGGCTAGCGGGTAGCTTCGAGGCGGTTGATGTTGCGAGCCGTCGCAAGACGCGCAAACTCGGCACGAACAGGTGGTGTACGCGCGTGAGCCTCCGTGGATAGGTCGTCGCAAGCGCGAGGCGCGCTGCCTTGCTAACATTATCTCAATGACGCCGTTCCGCGGTGCTCTATGAGCTATGCACGTAGGAACCACTCGCCTAGGCCGTAAATCCTGTTTAATGTATCGATGTCACGCTTGTACCCGAGCTCGTCGACAAAGCCCAGCGACCGTAACACTTCACGTACGTGCAAGAGGTCTTGTTTGTCTGTCCAATCTTGCGTGTACACGCAAATGACGTGACCATCACGACCCATGCTGCGCAGAGCCGTCGATACCTTCGCAAACAATAGGTTATCGCCCTCAACGGCGCATTTGACTTTCGCCCATGCCTGGTCGACATCGGATGAAGGCGTGAAAATTCACCACTTGCCCGTTGTAGGTCCCGAGCGGATGATGCCGCAGCTAGGGGATTTCCTCATCTGCCAGCTCCGACTGAAGTCTTCCGAGGGGCGCTCGGACCTACTCAATAGCAGCTCTTCAAGACGCGATTGCTCGTTCATTTCAAGTCGGTTGTGAAGAATGTCTTGGGTCTCGCTGAGCACACGCTGTCATCACTTCTGCCCGCGCTCATCATGTTTCAATTGAGACAGGTATCTAGGCGGAACTACCGAAGTAAGCCAAACGCCGTTATCCGAGCGAGAGAAGGCGTGCCCATCGACGTACATCTGCGAAGCGTCCACGACGAGAACCAATGGTGACCCGTGGCGAGCACCTACTCGCGTTGCCGCGTCGATGTCCGTGCTCAGATGGACGGCGTGCCTGGTTCGAGGTGTCAATCCTTCAATGCTGATACTCGCCCAGTTGCTCCACGCGGTGCCGTGATACAGAATGGCTGGGGGCTCTATTGCGGCATAGCCTAGGTTCACCTCTATCGAGTGACCTTGCGCCGCGCGTATTCGCTCGCCGCCTGCGGATAGTGAGAAGCGCTGTTTGTCGCTCGTCGCGACGACCGCCAGAATGACGTCTCTCGTAACTGCAGGCATCGTTCTCAACCTCTTTGACGCACCCGCGGTACGCGCAGCGCGTTCGATTGCGCGTATCAGTTCGTCGACAGATACCCAGCCCTGACTGTCGAGCCGGATGCCAATCATCTCGGGTTCATGTCGCAAAATCTTCGAAAGAAGTCTGCTAACTGCGACGTGGTCTGTCGTCAGATGCTCGTCGGCGTTCATGTTCATGTAGATATGTATCCGCGGGAGTGTCCCAAACTAGGAGCAGAACCAAGCATCAGTTTCAATTCCTTTTATGCCGCGTGGCGCGCAACTGTTCCAACTCTTCGCTGAGCGCGTCGATTTGCGTTTGCATGCCAGCCGCTCCTTTGAGTAGCTGCCCGACTTTATACCAATAGGCATATCCCAAATCCCCGTCCGCCAAGCCCAATTCATGGAACTTGCGAAGCGCAATCTCAAGGTCAATATCGGTACTCGACTTCATCTCATTTCCCTCTTGTGATGCGCGGCGGTCGCGTTCTGCGGTAGGCTTGCAACCGACCAAAATCCCCTCGTTCACGTATCTCCTTTTGATGTGCAGCATGACCAAGCTGAGTACGAACGCGACTGCCGGCACGACCAGAAGTGCGGAGCTATTGACGGCGAAGGCCAGCAGTTCTTTCATTACCGGCGGACGTTAGAACCTGAGGTCTCGTGCCTATGGGAAAAGCTGCACATATTGTTGCGCAAAGGTCGCGGCCTCTTTCACAACCGACTTAACATCTTCGACCGATAGCCGCTGGAGCGGCGTATCACCGTCCAGCGCCTCAGCCGGGGTCGTGAAGAAGTCGAACATTGTCCACGAGTCAATTTTGCCCAGACGACGTATGACTTTTCTGAAGTCATCACGGAAAATCATGGGCGTGAGAAAGAACGCTGGGATATAGGCGTCCGGACCAAAGTACACGCGGAACATCCGACTCGAGGTGACATACTTATCGAGCGTCTTTTCCGTGATGCCGACCGCATTGCAGAAATCGTTGGTTCGAAGCACTTTTCCCTGGTGCACAAGCGGGTAACGCTCAGCGTTCGCTTTGTTGGCTCCGGACAAAGGCTCATGTTCGGGTGTCGACTTCGACGCACGTTTGACGCGCTTTCGAAGATTCTCTTCTTCTTCTCGAAGCGCAGGTAGGTCAATTCCGTATGCCGTAGCTATGCCCATGGCTGCACAGAGATGATTCTTGAACATGCGGCCGAGCGCCGCGTCGGGGATTTGCAGCAGCGTTTCAATGACTTTCGGGTCGCACAAGATGGCTGCGACGACGGCGCGACGTAGGATGTGCTGTATCCATTCTTCTTTGAGCGGCGTGTTGTTCTTCGTCTCACGCGTAGACCGAGGCAACATGGTCATTCCCTTACTTAAGCGAGGCTAAAGTTGTTGGCGCAGAGTCGATGTACTTCGGCTCATCTGTCTTCGAAGCTCAACAGCTTCGTTAACCTTGGGCTCTCCGCGTGCCTTGTCACAGCTAGAGGGGAGCACGGTTTCGGCTGCTCGTCGGTGACTGAGTACCAGTAGCTCCCCGCGTCCGAGTTTTCGGCCTGTACCTCCTTCCATAGTCCGGTCACCCGACAGAAAGTGACGGATGCGTCCGCGTCTTTTCTGGCCATCAGATGAACTGAAAATTCAGCATCACCTAAATGAGACACGAGTTCAATCAAAGCTTCGGCGCCGTCCGCTACCCATCCGTCTGGACCGAATTGGTCTCCGCGACCGGGCGAGGCCACAACGAAGAAATTCAAAGTAAGGTCCGACCACCCTATACAACGCCACGGACGAAGTGGCTGCAAGAGAGCCGCTTTTATGGGATGTGACTCTTCCCAATTGCTGTCAGTAAATAGCATCGCACGGCCAACCGAATGTTTAAAGGTTCAACGAATCCACAGTCCTCAGAATCGAGCGCGGACGCATGGGTCGCTCAGGGGGCCGCGCTTTGCACTACGCGCGGATTCCATAGTGGCTTCAAATATCTCAAAAAGGTTCAATCACTACACACGGACGGCCGTCGACTTACCACGCTCTTGGCCGTGCCTTCTAAGTTAAATGTCAAATGCGACTAACCTCGCAACCTGACGGCCTTGACATACTTGCCATTGCTTCATATCTCGCAGTCGCTCGCTGATACACCCCAATTCTACGAATTACGTAGAGATTCAACAAGTGAATCCTACGATATTCGTAGAATGAAAATCCAGCAATCAGCCTCGCTTTTCGGTCGGCGGCTTCGCGTTGCCCGCCGTCAGGCGGAAATCCCACAAGACAGATTGGGCGTCCAAATCGGGCTTGATGAACACACGGCGAGTGCTCGCATTAGTCGGTACGAGACTGGTGTGCACGAACCACCCTTTGAAATTGCAATGAAGCTGGCCAAAGCGCTGGGCGTTCCGACGGCTTATTTCTATTGTGAGGACGAGGACCTTGCCGAATTAGTTTTAGCTTGGGTTCGCCTATCAAAGTCGGAGCGTAAGCTGCTCAAAAAGCTTTTAGACACGAAGCTCTTGGCGGCTGCCCTAGATAGGGTCTAAACGAAAAAGTAGGTCTCTGACATTTGTCAGGGCGCTTCAGTGAAATCGCTTTGGCAGTTCCACGTGTGCACAACTTCGCTGTCCACACCACAAGGGTGTGGACAGCCGCCCTAAGGGCGGTTCCGAAGTTGCACACACTTAAGACTGACGCGCCGGCTACGCCGGCTTGCCCAATTTAGAAATTTAAACTGCTACCCCAGCACCGACGGACGAGTCAGTGAGTCCTGAATTCGGCATGAGAGGCGATTTGCAAGCTTTAATAGTTGCACGAGTATGGGGTTAATAACCACCGCGAACATGAAGCCGCGCGCGGCGTTGACCCAGTCCGCGCCGATCGCGAGCGTCTTGGTGATGTCGAACGCGGTGATCATCTTGCCGCTCGCGCCGATGCGAATACGTTGCCGCAAGCCGATGCCCACCAGCGTGTTGTGCACCAGCAGCAGACCTTCCTGCAAGGGCACGCCGACGTGATCGGTGAATTCGAGCGGCGCCGCGCCCGTGCCGCCTTCCGCGCCGTCCACGACGATGAAGTCCGGCAGGATGCCCGTTTCCAGCATCGCCTTGGCAATGCCGAAGAATTCCCACGGATGCCCGATGCACAGCTTGAAGCCGGTTGGCTTGCCACCCGACAGCGTGCGCAGACGGTCGACGAATTCGAGCAGGCCGCGCGGCGTCGAGAACTCGGAGTGCGTGGCCGGCGAGATGCAGTCGCGGCCCATCGGCACGCCGCGCGTCTCCGCGATTTCCGGCGTGATCTTGGCGGCCGGCAGCACGCCGCCGTGCCCAGGCTTCGCGCCTTGCGAGAGCTTCACCTCGATCATCTTCACTTGCGGCTCGGCGGCTTGTTTCGCGAACTTCTCCGCGCTAAAGCTGCCGTCGTCGTTGCGGCAACCGAAGTAGCCCGAGGCGATTTCCCAGATGATGTCGCCGCCGTGCTCGCGGTGATATTTCGACATCGAGCCTTCGCCGGTGTCGTGCGCGAAGTTGCCTTTTTTCGCACCGAGGTTCAGCGCCATGATCGCGTTCGCCGACAGCGAGCCGAAGCTCATCGCCGAGACGTTGAAGATCGACATCGAATAAGGCTGCGCGCGATCCGGTCCGACGACGATGCGGAAGTCGTGATTCTCGAGCGTGGTCGGTGCGAGCGAGTGGCTGATCCATTCGTGCGCGATGGCTTTGACGTCGAGTTCGGTGCCGTACGGACGGCTGTCGACGTCGTTCTTCGCGCGCTGATAGACGATGCTGCGCTGGGCGCGCGAGAACGGTTTTTCGTCCGTGTCGCCTTCGACGAAATACTGGCGGATCTCCGGGCGGATGAATTCGAACAGGAAACGGAAGTGGCCCCACAGCGGATAGTTGCGCAGGATCGCGTGGCGCTGTTGCGTCAGGTCGAACAGGCCGAGCGCGACCAGTGCGAGCGGCACGATGATCCAGAACCACGAAATGTGCTGCGTGGCGGCGAACGCCGCGCAGACGGCGAACAGCGCGGCGGCGCACCACATGGCCAGATAACGTCGAGAAAACATGGGGACTCCAGTGCAGTGAGGATCGTCACGGCGGGATCGCCAGCGCTGCCGGCGCAGACGGAATCCGCCGCAAAGGAAAACGAGCGACTGCTTGTTATGGTGAAGCTAGCTGCGGTTTGAAGAGCGAACGCGTGGATGCCACGCGCAGCGCAGATTGAAACGTGAAAGTGAAGCGTGCGGCGCCAGGCCGGGTTGCCGCACGATTGGACGTCTGGATCAACGGGCGGTCAGCAGCGCCGCTTTTTGCGGCTCACGCGCGACCGGCTGTCCGGTGACCGCATGTTCGATGATGCCGCCGCCGAGACACACGTCGCCATCGTAGAGCACCGCAGATTGCCCCGGTGTGACAGCCCATTGCGCCGCTTCGAAATTCAGCTCGAAGAGGCCTTCGCCGCTGCCCGCTCTGCTAAACGTGCATGGCGCATCCGCTTGCCGGTAACGGGTCTTCGCGCCGCACGCAAAGCCGTCCGCCGGCGGTTCGCCCGCCACCCAGCTGGTATTGCCCGCGGACAGCGTATGGCTGAGCAGCCACGAGTGATCATGGCCTTGGGCGACATACAGCGTGTTCGACGGAATGTCCTTGCCGGCGACGAACCACGGTTCGCCGCTGCCGTCCTTGCTGCCGCCGAGGCCGATGCCCTTGCGCTGGCCGAACGTGTAGAACGCGAGGCCGATATGTTCACCGACCACTTTGCCGTCGGTGGTTTTCATCGGGCCGGGCTTGGTCGGCAGATAGCGGTTCAGGAAGTCGCGGAACGGCCGTTCGCCGATAAAGCAGATGCCGGTCGAGTCTTTCTTCTTCGCATTGGGCAGCGCGATCTGCTCGGCGATTTCGCGGACTTTGGTTTTCGGAATCTCGCCGAGCGGAAACAGCGTCTTCGACAACTGCGCCTGATTCAGCCGATGCAGGAAGTACGACTGGTCTTTCGTATGGTCGAACGCCTTCAGCAGTTCGAAGCGGCCGTCGTTCTCGCGCACGCGCGCATAGTGGCCGGTCGCGATGGTTTCCGCGCCGAGTGACATGGCGTGGTCGAGGAAAGCCTTGAACTTGATTTCGGCGTTGCAGAGCACGTCCGGATTCGGCGTGCGGCCGGCCGAGTATTCGCGCAGGAATTCGGCGAACACGCGGTCCTTGTATTCGGAGGCGAAGTTGACCGCTTCGACGTCGATGCCGATCAGGTCCGCCACCGAGACCACGTCGATCCAGTCCTGCCGCGTTGAGCAGTATTCGCTGTCGTCGTCGTCTTCCCAGTTTTTCATGAACAGGCCAACCACGTCGTAGCCCTGTTCCTTCAGCAGCCATGCGGTAACCGACGAATCGACGCCGCCCGACATGCCTACTACGACTTTCTGCTTGCTCATAAGATGCTCACTGGGTGCTGCGTGACTTCATGGATCGTGGGTTGGCCGCTCGTTGCGGCTATCTTTTTTGCCCGACCGAATGCGTGTGCACGAAGTCGAGCGGGAAACGTCGGCCCGCGAGGTAATCGTCGAGACATTGCATGACGAGCGGCGTGCGGTGCCGTTCGGGACAGGCGCGCAATTCGTCGGCACTCATCCACAACGTGCGGACGATGTCGGGGTCGAGGGCGCGCTGCGGATCGGCTGCGCCGCCGGTGCCGCAATAGGTGAAGCGCAGGTAGGTCACGCCCTCACTGCCGGGCCGCTCGAAATGGGTCATGTACATGCCCACCAGCGCCTCGGGCACGAACGGGTGGGCGGTTTCCTCGAGCGTTTCGCGGATCACCGCTTCCACCAGCGTCTCGCCCGCTTCCAGATGGCCCGCGGGCTGGTTCAGGCGCAGGCCGTCGACGGTATGCTCCTCGACCACGAGAAAACGCCCGTCACGCTCGACGATGGCCGCGACGGTGACGTGCGGCAGCCAGGTTTCCGGTTTCATGGGTGCGCATTTTACCGTTTATGGGCCTCGCCTGCCGGGAAGCGGCCGGCCGGTTGCGGGTGACAGGCACGACCGGCGGGCCGGCCGCTCGCCGTCCGCGACGTCGGGCCGGTCCGCCGGGCACCCCCGGATTGTCCCCGATTTCTGCGCACCCCCCTGTTTCGGTTAAAGTGAGGCGTTAGCCGTTGCACTCGCAAGCCGGCGGGCCTCGTCGGCCGATCTGTCGTAAAACAGGAAGTCGAGGAGGAACAAGATGCACATCGGAGTGCCAGCCGAGACGCGCGCGCACGAAACCCGCGTCGCCGCGACGCCCGAAACGGTCAAGAAGTATGTGACCCAGGGCCACCGGGTCACGATCCAGAGCGGCGCCGGGACCGGCGCCAGCTTTCCAGACGATGCCTTTACGGCCGCCGGCGCGGAGATCGTCGATGCGGCGACCGCTTTTGGCGCTGAACTCGTCCTGAAGGTCCAGTCGCCCACCGATGCCGAGTTGCCGTTGCTTAAACGCGGCGCGACGCTGGTCGGCATGCTCGATCCGTTTAATACCGAAAACTCATCAAAGCTGGCGACTGCGGGCGTGACCGCGTTCGCGCTCGAAGCCGCGCCGAGAACCACGCGCGCGCAGAGTCTGGACGTGCTGTCGTCGCAGGCGAACATCGCGGGCTACAAGGCGGTTTTATTGGCCGCCACGCTCTATCCGCGCTTCATGCCGATGCTGATGACCGCAGCGGGCACCGTGAAAGCGGCGCGCGTGCTGATTCTCGGCGCGGGTGTGGCCGGTTTGCAGGCGATCGCGACCGCCAAGCGCCTGGGCGCGGTGATCGAAGCCTCCGACGTACGTCCAGCGGTGAAAGAGCAGATCGAATCGCTCGGCGCGAAGTTTCTCGACGTGCCCTACGAAACCGACGAGGAGCGCGAAGCCGCGCAGGGCGTCGGCGGCTATGCGCGGCCGATGCCGCCTTCGTGGCTCACGCGCCAGTCCGCGCTGGTCCACGAGCGGGCCAAACAGGCCGACGTGGTGATTTCCACTGCGCTGATCCCTGGCCGCGCCGCACCGACGCTGATCTCGGTCGAAACCGTGCAGGCGATGAAACCCGGCTCCGTACTGATCGACCTCGCGGCCGGCCGCGGCGCGGAGTACGAAGGCCAGCGCGGCGGCAACTGCCCGCTCACTGAAGCGGACAAGGTCGTCATCAAGCACGGCGTGACCATCGTCGGCTATACGAATCTCGCCTCGATGGTGCCCGCCGACGCGTCCTCGCTCTACGCACGCAACCTGCTCGACTTCCTGAAGCTGATCATCACGAAGGAAGGCGCCCTGAACATCGATCTCGCGGACGATATCGTCGCGGCCACGCTGCTGGCCCGTGACGGCGAAGTCACGCGCAAGGCTTAAGGAGAGCGGCGATGGAAGTCATCAACCACACCGTCATCAACCTGATCATCTTCGTGCTGGCGATCTACGTCGGCTACCACGTGGTCTGGAACGTCACGCCCGCGCTGCACACGCCGCTGATGGCCGTGACCAACGCGATTTCGGCGATCGTGATCGTCGGCGCAATGCTCGCCGCGGGCCTGACCTTGGGCACCCCCGGCAAGTTCTTCGGCACGCTCGCGGTCGCACTGGCGGCAGTGAACGTGTTCGGCGGCTTTCTCGTCACACGACGAATGCTGGAGATGTTCCGCAAGAAAGAACCGAAGAAGCTCCCCGCCGCTGCCAAGGAGAACGCGTAATGAGTCTGAACGTCGTCACGCTGCTTTATCTGGTCGCGTCGGTCTGCTTCATCCAGGCGCTCAAGGGGCTGTCGAATCCGAAGACGGCGCGCATTGGCAACACCTTCGGCATGGTCGGGATGGCGATTGCGATCGTTACGACCATCGCGCTGATCGTCAAACAGGCTAACGGGCTCGGTTCGAATCTTGGGCTGGGGCTTGGTTTGCTGCTGGTCGCGCTGGTGATCGGCGGGGCGGTCGGTGCGTTCGTCGCCGCGCGCGTCGAGATGACCAAGATGCCGGAACTGGTCGCGGCAATGCACTCGCTGATCGGTCTCGCTGCCGTGTGTATCGCGTATGCGGTGGTGTCGGAGCCGGCCGCGTTCGGCCTTGTCGATCCTGAGAATACGGCGCCGGGTTTCCTGCCGTATGGCAACCGTATCGAACTGTTCATCGGTACGTTCGTCGGCGCGATCACGTTCTCGGGTTCGGTGATTGCATTTGGCAAGCTGTCGGGCAAGTACAAGTTCCGGCTCTTCCAGGGCGCGCCGGTCGTGTACGGCGGTCAGCATCTGATCAACCTGCTGCTCGCGCTGGCGATGCTCGGCTTCGGCATCCTGTTCTTCCTCACGCAGTCGTGGCTGCCGTTCATCATCATGACGCTGATCGCGTTCGTGCTGGGTGTGCTGATCATCATTCCGATCGGTGGCGCGGACATGCCGGTGGTCGTGTCGATGCTCAACTCGTACTCGGGCTGGGCGGCGGCGGGCATCGGCTTCTCGCTGAACAATCCGATGCTGATCATCGCGGGCTCGCTGGTGGGTTCGTCCGGTGCGATTCTGTCGTACATCATGTGCCGGGCGATGAACCGCTCGTTTTTCAACGTGATTCTCGGTGGCTTCGGCAATGAGCCGGGAGCGGCAGCCGCAGGTGGGTCGGCTGAGCAGCGTCCGGTGAAATCGGGTTCTGCCGATGATGCGTCGTTCATGCTCGGCAATGCTGAAACCGTGGTGATCGTGCCGGGTTATGGTCTTGCCGTTGCGCGCGCGCAGCATGCGTTGAAGGAGCTGACCGACAAGCTGGTCGAGAAGGGCATCGAGGTGAAGTACGCGATTCACCCGGTGGCCGGACGGATGCCGGGGCACATGAACGTGCTGCTCGCGGAAGCCGAAGTGCCGTACGACATGGTCTATGAAATGGACGACATCAACGGTGAGTTCGGTCAGGTCGACGTGGTGCTGGTGCTCGGCGCGAACGACGTGGTGAACCCGGCGGCGAAGAACGATCCGAAGTCACCGATCGCGGGCATGCCGATCATCGAGGCGTACAAGGCGCGTACGGTCATCGTGAACAAGCGCTCGATGGCCGCAGGTTACGCCGGGCTCGACAACGACCTGTTCTACATGGACAAGACGATGATGGTGTTCGGCGACGCGAAGAAGGTGATCGAAGACATGGTGAAGGCCGTGGAATAAGCCTGCGCGGCAGGAACGAGATCGCGGTTTGCCTCGCAGCGGCGAACCGCGATCCTCACTTCGGCTTCGCATTCACATGCCGCAACAGGTCCGCGAGTCGCCTGCCTTCCTGATCTGGATATTGTTCGAGCACCTGAAGATTCTGAATCTTCTCCAGCCCGAAATTGCGGAAATCGCTCCGTAATTCACACCACGCACCGAGTGTCCAGCGCGCGCCCCAATAGGCGAGGGCGAGCGGCCAGACACGACGCTCGGTCGCCGCGCCATTCACATCGACGTAGGCAAAGCTCACCACATGCCGCGTGTCGATCGCGCGATGCAGCGCGTCCGATTGTGCGGAAAAATCCCCTTTGATGTGAAACGACGGCGCGAAGACCGCGAGCCTCTCCAGCGTCGCGCGCTTGTCGGCGGGCATGGCCGAGGCGATCTTGGCGAGCGCCCCGCGCGCGCCGCCCGCGAAGCCGGCGCCGCCCCACGACTCGAGCATGCGCGCGCCCGCGGCGAGCGCGGCCAGTTCATCGGCGGTGAAGGTGAGCGGGGGCAAACTTGCCGCGCGGCTCAGACGGTAGCCGATGCCGGCTTCGCCTTCGATCGGCACCCCTGACAGTTGCAGATCGCGCACGTCGCGATAGACCGTGCGCAGCGAGATATGCAGCCAGTCGGCGAGTTGTTGCGCAGTGGTCAGACGCCGTCCGCGCAGCAGTTCGGCGATCTGGAACAGGCGGTCGGCGCGGCGCGTCATCGTGGGCGTCTTGTAGAAGAGGACGGGGACAGTCCCGCGATGATAGCGCCGCATGCCGCGCTCCGGTCGGCGTTCGTGCGCGGTGCTCGCCGGCCGCCGCGCACGAGCGTTGTGTTGCGTTTAGCCGTTGGTCCGCGAGTGCAGGCCGAGACGGTTGCCTTCCGTATCGGTGAAGAACGCGATATAGCCGATGTCCTGCGGCAGTTTGATCACCGGGCCGTCGGTCTTGCCGCCGGCTTGTTCGACGCGCGCGAGGGTGGCGTCGACGGTCGGTTGCGCGTTCAGATAGACGAGCACGCCGTCGTCGGTCGGGGTCATCGACGGGCTGTGGACGATCGCGCCGCCGGTGGCCGGCTCCTCGTAGCCGAACACGGCGATTGGCTGGCCGCCGACTTCCTGGACATTCAGTTTGACGTCGAGCGCCGCTTCATAGAAACGGACGGCGCGATCGAAATCGACGGACGGAATCTCGAACCATGCAACAACTTTGGATGATGCGGACATGTCACTCTCCTGTGGATGGCGGGTAAGCCGTGTCAAGCGCCGGATGGCGTGAGAAGGAGTGTGCGAGGATGCTACTGACAGCGTGGTGTCAGTAGGAGGTGGCAGGAGCGATGGACAGGGCAGCGAAAAAAACGGACGGCTCGCAAGCCACAGGCGAAAAAAACCGCGGAGCCAGTCCGCGGTTTTCGTCGCCAAACTACCTGTCAGACGCAGCGCACCTCACGCCGCCGGCGTGTCGCTCTGCGGACGCTGCCGCACGCTGCCCGCGATCAGATCGAAGCGGAACAGACGGCATTCGAGCGCGCCGTTAAAGAGTGGCGTCTTGGTCGATTCACGCAGACGCAACTGGCCCGGCAGCTTGCGATCCGATGTCAGGATGAATGCGTGCCAGCCGGTGAAGCGCTGCTTGAGCGCATCGCCGAGCGACTGGAAAAATTCGCTGTCCGGCGTTTCTTCCTGCGCGCGACGAAAACCCTCGTCATCGCGGCTGTCACGATTGCCGCGGCCTTCGCGAAGCTCGCCGCGGGCATTGCGCCCGCGCACTTCGATCCGTTCGCCATACGGCGGATTGGCGACGAGTATGCCTGCGGCGGACGTCGGCGGCGTCATGCCGCGCGCGTCGACCTGTTTGAGGGGAATCGACGGCAAGCCGGCGCGCTGGAAGTTGGCGCGCGCCTTGTCGAGCATGTCGCCGGAAATATCGCTGCCGAAGATTTGCAGATCGGCGCGCGAACTGCGCGCGGCGTGCTTCGCGTCGAGCGCGGCGGCCTTGAGTGTTTGCCAGGTTTTGGCTTCGTATTGCTTGAGCTTCTCGAAGCCGAAGCGCCGTTCCGCGCCCGGCGCGATATTCAGCGCCACTTGCGCGGCTTCCGCGAGGAATGTGCCGCTGCCGCACATCGGGTCGTACAGAGGAGTGCCGGCGGTCCAGCCGGTCAAACGCAGAATGCCCGCGGCCAGATTCTCGCGCAGCGGCGCTGCGCCCTTGTCGAGGCGCCAGCCGCGCTTGAAGAGCGGATCGCCCGAGGTGTCGAGATACAGCGTGCAGTCGGTGGCGGTGAGAAAGGCGAACACGCGCACGTCGGGCATGGCGGTGTCGATGCTTGGACGCGCGCCGCTGACTTCGCGCAGACGATCGCAGATGGCGTCCTTGACGCGCAGCGTCGTGAATTCCAGGCTGCGCAGCGGCGATTTGATCGCCGTGACGTCCACGCGCAGCGTTTCGTTCGCCGAAAACCATTGTTCCCAACGCTGTTCGACTGCGAGCGCATAAATGTCCTGCTCGCTGCGATACGGGCGATGCGCGATTTTCAGCAGCACGCGGCTCGCGAGACGCGAATACAGGTTGGCGGCCATGCCGGCGGCCCAGCCTCCGCGGAAATGCACGCCGCCCGGCACTTGTGCGCCGGCCGTGAACGGGGCGCCGTTCAGGTGTTGGGCGGCAATTTCGGCGAGTTCAGCCGCAAGCGAGGCTTCAAGGCCGCGCGGGCAAGGGAGGAAGAAATCGAAGGACATTGAGGTTGCCGGAAGGCGTTGGATAAGGCGCTATTGTACGCGGTCGGGGTGTTGTGCTTTTGCATGGGTGCCTGCGTGGCGGTTTTTGTCGTGTTGGCCTTTCCTTGAATTCACGGTGGTCGATTGGCGTTGCCCCTGTGCGGGGCGGCACCTACTTTCTTTGCCGCGGCAAAGAAAGTAGGCAAAGAAAGCCGCTTCAAACCGCCAGCTCATAAGCAGGTGTCTCGCGCAGTCGCGGTAGTGGTACATCTGGAATCTGTGTTCTCGCGCATTCCGCGTAAGTGACTAGGCGCTCATTCTTCCGGCGGCGTTGCGCGCGCCGCGCGCGGTAATCATCAACCAGCGGCTGTGTTTGCTCGGCGGCGTTCTCACCTCACGCGGTGTCGTGGCATACCATCGCGCCGCGCAATCTCACGATATTTTCGGCATTTCACCGAGGCGAAGCCGATGGCCCCGTCGCGCCCAAACGAAGGCCCTGTTTTCAAGCAGACCGTTCCGGCGAGCGCGCAGCGCGAGGCGGGAAGTATGAGTGCCTTGTCACTTACGCCGAATGTGCGAGCCGACAGATTCCAGATGGACCACTATTCCCTCCAAGCCAGGGGACCCGCTTAAGAGTTAGCGGTTCAAGCCGCTTTCTCTTGCCTACTTCTCTTTGCGGCCGGCAAAGAGAAGTAGGTGCCGCCCCGCACA
>NZ_JARESO010000073.1:0-34882 GCF_046030175.1 Paraburkholderia sp. RL17-373-BIF-A | reverse complement strand
CCCCCCCCCCCCCCCCCCCCCCCCCCCCCCCCCCCCCCCCCCCCCCCCTTCTCTTTACTGCCCTGCTTGCGCTTTCCACTTGTACAGCGCCTCCAGCACGGCGCGCGGCGGCTTCATTGCCTTGATACGCGCCATTCCGTTTCGCTCGCTCGCCATACGCATAAGCAGGCTGGCCTGACTGCCCTGCACCCCCAGCCCCGCCAATTGCCGTACCGTGACTTGGTCTGCCGGGTTGGTAGTCGGGGCTTGTGCTGCGTTTGCGGGTGAACCTGCTTGCGGTCGTGCGGTCTGTGCTGCGTTCGGGCGTGCCGTCAGGGTCGGGCGGTTTTGTGCTGGCGCGGCCTGCTGTCCGGTCTGCACTGCTGGGGCGGACTGCCCTGCCCGCTTTTGCTCGTCGTAGGCACCATACGCCGTCGCCAGTCCGCGCGCCGCGCCGAGTGCGGCCATCTGCGAGCGAACGTCCTTTGCGCGCATGATCTGGCGTAGCACCTGGCGCCCGCTCTGCGTCATGAGTAGGCTAGAGAACCCCCGCGCGCCTATGGCCGTGATTCCCGCAATCGCGGCGGCGTGCAAACCCTGGCCCATCACAGTGGCCGTCAGGAGCGCAGCGCCTTCCGCCTTGTCCGCGCCAGTGAAACCGGCTTTCGGCTTCGCCTGCTTGCCGATCGTTTCCATCGTGCCGATGATGTCATTGATCTGGCTTTTCTCATCCGACGTGAACCCCAGGTGATTGAGCTGCGGCTCCATTTTCTTGACGTTGGCCCGGAACTTCGTGAAGTTGAGTTGTGTCGTGCCGGGGGCGGTCTCGTCCATCGAGCGGGCAAGCGCATCGCGGAACATGAAAGCCTTCACGCCTTGAAGTGTTTCCGGGGCGTGCTTTTGCAGGATAGACGCCGCGTGGCGCGCTTCGCTTGGGTCCAGCGCCAGCAACTTTCGCGCGACTGACTCAGGGCTTTTCGTTGACGCCTGAAGTCCTGAGTAATCCGCGTCGAACAGGTCTTTTCCAAGCATCTTGCCAAGCGTCGATTGGGTCACGTAGTCGATTGTTCGCGACTGGCGAGCGTAGCGGGTGTTAGCCGCCGCCAGTGCTGGAGCCCAAGCCGCATCAGGGGTTGCCGCCGCCGCATCGAAGTCACGCTTGATCGCCCCATAAAGACGCTTTGCAAGGATCTGATTCGCGTTAGGGTCGATGTCCTGAAAGATGTTGCCCGTTCTGCGCGCCGCCGCGCCCCAATTCGAGGCGGTGCGCACGGCGTTGGTGATCGTGTGAGCGGCCACGCCGGTTTGCGTCGGACCCGCTGGCGTTGCGGGCGTACCGGCGCGCAGGGGGCGGCCTTGCGCGTCGAGAATGCTTGACGGCGGCGTTGCGGGAGTCGCTGCGGCGCCGGGGGTCTGCGTCGTCAAATCCTCCTTCATTTGCCGCGCTTTTCGGGTGATCGTCCGGGCGTCGTCGGACGGCACACCCTCATGCTCTGCGATGATGGCGTCTAGCTCGCGCATGGTGTTGTCATACTTCACCACAGGCTGATCGCCAGCCAGGGCCCGCACTGCCGAGTAGTTTTTATCCGCGTCGGCCTTTCGGGCTTTGACCATGCTGTCAATTGCCGTTTTGTAGGCGTTCTGTACCCGCTCCCCGATATTCGTCCGCGCGTCGGCCTGTTCTACCCCCTTCGGCGCTTCCTGCATCTGATCGGCAAGACGGTTGATAGAATCCACGGCTTTCGCTGCCTGATCTACCCCCGATTCCTGCGCCGTGCCACGGGAGCCGAAAGTGTTGTGTAGCTGGTCCTCTATCCACCTTAGAGGCTGGCTCCCGGTTGACTGGCCCTGTGTGAGCGGAATGCCCGCACGGTCTGCCGCAAGTTGCGCTGCGGTTGGAACCCTCTTTGCGTCTGCCCCTGCCGCAATGCGCGGGTTCTCGCGCCCCGCCATGCCACCGCCAGCACCGCCGAGCATCGAGCCGACAAGCTGGCCGGGAGTGCCGCCCACAACGCGCCCAATCTCGCCGCCTGCACCGCTCGCCGCCGCGCCAAGGTAGCGCGCTGCGGCTTTGGCGCCGCCCCCGGGCAGAGCGCCCTGCGGGAGCGCCTGGAGCGCGGCCGCTGCGATCCTGCCGCCTGTGCTGGTCGGCGTGGTCACGGCGTCGGACGGCATCATGCCGTGTCTTTTGAACTCGTCTTCAAACCACGCGCTGCCGCCTACCGGCTTTTCATCGGCCTTCAGGTGCGCGCCGAACAGGTTCGCAACGCCTTTCACGCCCTCCACCGCATCGCTGGCAAGGTCCACCGGCATCCCGGCGACACTGGCGACACCCTTGCCGAGATTGCCGCCGATAAAGCCCGCTGTATTCGCGCCAGGGTGCGCTGACGGTGCGCTGACGGGTGCTTTCCTGGGGCCGGTCGCCGCGTCGAATTGCGACCGTGCCGTCGCGCGCTCTGCGTCGGGCACCTTCGGCGCGACTACCTGTTGAAAATACTGATTCCGCGCCGCTTCTTTCTGGTCAGGCGGGAGCGCCTGATATTGGGGATTTGCCTCTACTGCCGACCAAGGTTGAGCCATGTTAACCGCCCCACAGGTTGGAGTAATTTTTGCCGCCTGCTGCGTTGCCTGCTGGCGCCGCTGCGCTGCCTGCTGGCACTGTCGTGCCGCCCATCGCACCGAGGCGCCCGCCAATAGTCTTCAAGGTCATCTGCGCGTCAGAATTCGACACCTTGAAGGCTGCGGCCAACTGTTCCGGCGTCATGGCGTCGTTAAACATCGCGAGCGACTGGTTCCGGGACGAGTCGGACGTGACGCCCGAACCGGTAAAGCTGCCGACGATAAACTTGGCGTTCTCGTCCGCGAAACCGTTGATCGCGTTAAAAAGCTGAGTCTGGTACGGGTTGCCGACGAATTTCTGCTCTTTGCGAACCGCGGCATTAAGCACCGGAGCAAGGTCCGTTGACTGCAAATGACTAAGTGCGTCTTCCGCCAGCCTTTGGTTATTGTCCATCCGGCCCATCGCGATAGAGGCGTTGTTGAACATCGCCGTGAGCTGGCCCACGCTCTTGCCCTTTGCGACCTGATTGCCGTGGGACATGTTGACCTCATTCACCGCCGTCTGCATGTCCATGCCGGGATTCTTCGCCATCTTGTCGGCAACGGCGGCATTGAATAGCGCGGAGCGCTGCGCGTATGCATCCTTCCCACGTGACGGAATGATTGAGGTAATAAGCTCCCCATTCTCCAGGCGCGCGATATCGACGGGATTAACCGGCGCGGCTGGTGCGCCGGCACTGTCGAGCGAACGTGACACCACCTGTTCGGGCGTGATCGACTGGACGGCCATCGTCCCGGCCTTTGCTGCCGACAATGAAGGATTAGCGAGCTGTAGCGCCTTGATTGTCTTTGCTACCGCCGTTTGGGCATATGTCTGTTGTTCCGGGGAGAGACTCGCAAAACGCGGGTCTTGCGCAACCGACTGCCCAGCGTTGCCCAGCTCGTAATCGGTCGGCACGTAAGTGCCATCCTTGACCGCCGCCGTGGTCTGCGCTTTCCGTTCGGCAAAGTCAAGTTTCTGCCGATTCAGGGCCAGCGTGGCTTTCTTGTTCTCGTTTTCCTGAATCTGGGCCATGCCTTCGCCCTTAAACTGCATGGTCGCGATAATGCCCCGGTCCTGCGTGTAATCGCCCGTGGGACGCATTGCAAGGTAGGCTTTGTACACGTCAGGATTCTGCCGCATCGTATCGATTGCTGCGTTATACGACGTTTGGTCCGTGCTGCCGTGCAGGTCGTCGCCAATCTCCTTGAAATTCAGGTTCTGCGCCTTGATGACGGCGGCCTTGTTGTCGAGCTGCTGTTCCTGGAGCTTGTCCGCTTTCGCGTTCAGATCCAGATAGCCCGCCATGTTGCCTTGCTGCCTGAGCTTGTCTGCGGCTTGCCGGTAAAGGCTGATTGTCCGGTCTTGCGCTGTGCTTGTTTGCACTAACTCGGGCAAGGTGTGCGCGACTCCCGAATCCGCACGCGCGTTCAGCTTGTCCACCGGCGAGGGTTGCGCAACCGCCTGATCGACGGCCTGTGCGGTTTGCTGCTTCTGTTGTTGTTGGGCCTGCGACTGGCTCCCGCGAATGCCCTGCGCCGTCGAGTCAACCGCTGCACGCCCGTTCTCATGAATTGAGATAGCACGGGCCAATGCCGCTTTCACGTTCGGGTCTTGCATATTCAGCGGTTGGTTCGGGGAGACACCAAGGCGGCTAGCAACATCCTGCACGTAGGCTTGTGTATTGTTGCCTGCCGCTGCGGGAGCCCACGTGCTGACGATGCCCTGCACGGTGTTGATACCCTTTGCGCCGTATGACGACAGGTTATTAGCGAGCGCCTGCTGCCCCGCCTGAATCGTCGGAAACTTCATCAACTGGCCCGTCTTCGAATCCGTCAACGCGCCGGGGTTGTTGTTGCGCAAAGGCGCGGGCAAAGCAGGGTTAGGCGCTTGCGGCGCGTTCGCTGCGATTGGTGCGCCAGCGGGCACCGGTGTCGCTGCCCGACCTTGTTGCGGTGCTTGTCCGGGCTGTTGCGCGGCGCCCAGCGATGCCAATGCGTTGCCTACGCTGCCGTTGCCGGCGCTGCTTGCGCCTGGCTGGCCTTGCCCGGCTGTGCCGCTGCTATCGGTGCCGCCGTAGACATCGGCCAGAGCCGTGTTCTCTGCGGTTTGCTGGCTCTCCGCCTGCTGCGCCTGCTGGAGCTTGAGAGCGTCCATCTGATTTGCGAGGGTCTGGCCTGCGAGCTGATTCATTCGAAACTGCCGCTGATACTCAAGGTCGGCGGCCTGCTGGGGAGCGTCCCCTATCTGCTTGGCTAGACCAGTGAAAATAGCGCCGAGGCCGAAACCGCCGCCAGGGGTTGAATCCACTGAAAATTCACCGGGCATAGTTTTCTCCCTGTTTAGAAAAGCCGTAGCCAATTGGCTCGACGGGCATTGCCGCGAGCGTTGCCAGTTCGTCCATCGAGAAGCCGTTTAGCCACATGCGTTTTGCCGGCGTTTCGATAGACAGACCGTCGGCGCTGCGGCGAATGCCCCATGCCGCGTGAGAGTGGCGCTTTGACGCAAACACCTGGAATGTGAGCGATGGGCGGCCCGTGTCTTCGATGTGCAGCGCGAATGGCCTGCCAACGATATCGACGCGGGTATCAACGTGCACGGTTGTGTCTTCGGGGAAGTCGCCGGGCGGGCAGTTGGTGTAAAAGAGGTGGCGGCTAAGCGCGAAATTGCTCACGCCAACGACTAAAGCCCGCCACGCTTTTATGCGTAAGGCAGGCAATGTAGGGGCGTTGATATCGGTCATCTTCGATCCTAGATGGAGATCACAGGCATGGCGTCGATGCGAAATCGAGCCGCGATTTTTACTGTGTGGTCTATGCCGGGGGTGATCTGACGGACGTATGTCCGGTACTGCCGCGAGACCGCTATGTGCTGGCTTCGCTTTACTTCTGCTTTTTGGTAATGCCCGCTTTGCGCGGTAAATCTGCTTTTGGGTAAAACTGCCCGCATTGCGCGGGTTACTCGTTCTGCGCTGGCGGGTCAAGTTTATGTCCACCGCGATACCAAGGTAACACAGGCGTTTACCCGCACGCAAGCGGTTTTTAGGAGTCCTCATTGGTGATTTGCGAGCCGCTGATTACGCGGGAACTGGAGGCAAATTCCAGTTCACCAGGCATGCGGGAACTGGAGGCAAATTCCAGTTTACGATTTGCTTACAAAAAGGGTCTTTTGTTTTAGCGCGGTCGTCGAGCTGACCCTAGCAAGGGTTTTCGCGCCCTGCGATTTTACCCGGAGGGGTCCCCGAAAAATTGGGCAAAAACGGCCGAAACGGGCTGAATCTGGCCCGATTGTATCGTGTGCGATGCACACCAACATCAATCACATCAATGACTTAGCTCATGCCGCGCGCATCGGATGCGGGCGGCGCGCATGGCGTTTCAGGAGGGGCCATTGGACTGCGGGTGCTGTCGTGCTGGCGGCGCGCCGCCCTATCGTGCACTAGGTGGCGGACTCACACCACGGCGCGCCACCGGCACCCGATGCCCTATCGTTACCCGGTAACGCGGTGCGTGGACTTAAATCAGAAAACAGTCCATCTACGTACTTCAGGGGTAGTTAAGTTAAGGCATACCTGTGAGTAACTAATATGCCTCTTGCTGCGGCATGATGCCTAGATAGTTAAATAAACCTGTTGACCATCCAAACGTAACTAGTTAATATGAGTCATCCATACGTAACTAGCGAGTCCAACGTGTTCATCCGCGCTTACCTTCGTGCCTCGACCGCAGACCAAAACGCTAACCGTGCTGAAAACGCAATCCGCGAATTCGCAGCACAGCAAGGTGTGCGCATCGCCGCCTGGTTCCGTGAGAACGAATCGGGCACCAAGCTTGACCGTCCCGAACTGTTCAACCTGATTGAACAGAGCGAGCAAGGGGACGTCCTGCTAGTTGAGCAAGTAGACCGCCTGTCACGTCTTGGTGAATCGGATTGGAACAAGCTGCGCGGCCTGCTGAAGTCCAAAGGTATTCGGGTTGTTGCGCTCGATCTGCCCACCAGTTATGGCGCGCTGAAGTCAACGGACGGCGTTGAATCATTCGAAGGCCGGATGCTGTCGGCAGTCAACGAAATGATGCTCGATATGCTGGCGGCTGTCGCTCGCAAGGATCTGGACGACCGCAAGCGCCGTGCGGCTGAAGGCGTTGCGCGCCGCCGTGCTGCGGATGAAGACAAGCCGGCAGAACAGAAGGGCTACCAAGGGCGGCGCGTTGACGCTGACATGCATGCGAACATCGTGGAGTTGAAGAAAGCGGGAAAGAGCTATAGCGATATTGAGCGCCTTCTGAAAGTGAGCCGCCCCACCGTGGCGCGTGCGCTGAAGCTGGCGGGTATGATTGGCGCCGCATAAAGCAGGCATGCCAGAATAGCAAAAGCCGCCTCTCAGGGCGGCTTTACGGGCGTATCTGGCTGCTCTATGCGTTGTTCGTTGGCTAGTCGGCGGCGCGCTTCGTCGCTGATGGAAACCGACACGCCCGCATCAATATGGATGCACGTCTCCGTGTCCCCTTCGTCGTTGTTGACGCAATACCTGTACTTGCCGGCGGGCGCCAGGATCGTGCGGTACTCGGACCTGTGCGCCGTCAGACTGTCGAGCGAATCACCCGCCGCAAAACGCTGCATCCAGAAGCCCCGCCTGCATCGCATCATTCGCCGCCAGAGTGACAAGGTTCAGATAGGCCCGCAATCTCGTTGTGTGTTTGGTCGGCACGCCCCTCCCTTGTCAGTTCGCCGTGGTGATGGCGTGCTAACGCCGTGGGCGTCAACTGGCGACAGGTTGAATGCATCGGGCTTGGGGGCTGGCGCCGGAGTGACTACCGCGCCGAATTGGACTGGTGCGTCAGTTTCAGGGCACGCCAGCGGAGAGAGAGAGAGCAAGGGCGCGTAGCATTTGTTCGTTTTCTGGCCGGGGGCTGGTGTCGAGGTTGCCGGGCAGGGGGGAAGCCGCCCGCCATGCGGAATAATTGGTTGTCTGCGTCACGGGGTTGGTGCCCGTGCCCGTCGTGCCGAATGAGCCAGTAACCGTGCGGGTGACGACTGCTGGAGCGAGCGTTGCGCCCGTCTCGCTGTTCGTGACGCCCCCGGCGTGCTGGCGCCTTGCGCGTTCGCGTCAAGGGTCGATGCGACAATTACGCCGTCTGGCGTAAGGTACTGCACAAAATCTGCAATGCCCTCTGCCGCATTGACGATAGAATCGGCTGGCGTGACGCTCTCGTTAGATGTGCCGTTGGTCAGGTCAGTGTTCTGAGGCGCTACCCGTCTCTCCGCCAGCACGGAACAAAAAAAAACCCCGTAGATCGTTGAATCTATGGGGTTTTTTGTCCTCCAGCAGATCCCCCGCAGCGCGCACGTCAATATGTGGTGGGGGCCGTCAGGTGTAGTGTTATAGCAATTGCGAAAAAGAAATTGCAGCCGTTACTAAGGGTTCTGTAGAATGGTTGCTAATACGGCCCAACCCTCTGCGAAGTTTGCACGGTTGGGTTTTCTCGTTAACGGGTACCAAAAAAAAATCATGCCGATCCCGTACGCGAAACGTCACCTTAGCTATCGCGAGCAACTCGAACTTCTCAGAGCGCGCGGGCTCCTGATCGAGGACGAGCCGCATGCCTTGTGGCATCTGGAGAATCTCGGATACTACCGGTTGAGCGGTTATCTTTACCCTTTCCGAGTGCTCGTCCCGCGGGCGCCTGGTGATGCAGGAGAACCAGACCATCCAACCCGCTCGTCTGAGTTCGTGCCGGGTTCCACGTTTTCACAGGTGGCAGAGCTTTACAAGTTCGATCAATCGTTGCGCCTCTTGGCGACGCGCGCTATCGAACGTCTGGAGGTTTCGCTGCGCGCGAAGATCGCTTATCACATGGCGGCCACAGATCCGTGTGCGCATCTGAACGTAGACCTACTCGATCCGAAGTTTTGCGCGGTTCCAAGTTGCCCGCCAGGCGAAACCCCAAGAAAGTCAAACTTCGCGGCTTGGATAGAGCAACACGATAAGCTCGTGTCTCGGTCGAAAGAGGACTTTATGAAACACTTTCGCCGCAAATACGAGCCTCCAGTTCCACTTTGGATTTCGATCGAAGTTTGGGACTTTGGACTCCTCTCATACTACTACTCGGGCTTGAGGCAGAGCGATCGCCAACGGGTAGCTTCCGATTTGGGCATCCCAAGGGCCGTGTTGCTTGTGAGCTGGCTGAGGACCATCAGTCACCTGCGGAACATATCCGCTCATCACAGCCGCCTATGGAATCGGGCACTCACTGACAACCCTAAACCTCCCGGAAGGGGTGAGCTTGAAATCCTTTCCCACTTGGCAGGGCCGCATAACGCGCTTTTGCGCGACCACGTTTATGGCGGCCTTGCTGTCATTCAATTCCTGCTTCAGGCACTGGGGTTCGATGACGGATGGAAAGACTCTTTGAAAGAGTTGATAGACGCCTTCCCCACCTGCGCAGATGTGGCCACAGTCGATGCAATGGGGTTTCCTGCCAACTGGAAAGAGCTAGAGCTATGGCGCTGACATACGGACGTTATACTGAGGGCGCACGCCCTCAGTGAGCGTACCTCACTAGGGCTTTCCAGCCGCGCACACGTAGCGCTGCGCTTCACTGGAGCCCCTATGGCTTCGCTGCCTGTTCGGTCGTCGTGGAGCGCATTGTCGAAAATGGCACGCTCACTTCGCCAAAGATACTTTGCGGGAGGCGCACGACATATGCGCCCGGTTGTTCGCTCACGCTGCATGTTCGCAAGGGCGCCGCTCCGCTCCGGGGTACAGTCGCCAGCGTGCCGCCGAAACAAATTGCCGCGTGCCGCTTGAACAGCACCCGCACGGTGTGTGCATGTCTGTTCGATGAACGTTCCCTCGAATTCGTCGGCGGCGGGCGCTGACAGCGCGCGGTCAACGAGACGAACTTCCTTACCCCTGCCTTCAAGATTCCGCGCCGACCGTCGATAACCATTCGAGCGGGCAGAATCCTTGGAAGAACAATGAAAAAAAAAAAACGAACTCGCATCCTCGTCGTGCTCCTCGCCGTGTGGTTTGCCGGTGTTACGGCGTACATTGCGTATTCGGTACACGATCTTCACGCGAAGGAAGTCTTGAGGTGCATGGACGACACGCTTAATGCGATTTCGTATCTCAGACAGAACAGCCGTGTCAGTGAAGCCAACGAACTGGCCAGCCGAATGGACGCAATGTGCGAGCGCCAAGGAAATAGCAGCTTCCACCGTCAGGACTGGATTGGCCTTGCTGCTTTCTACCTCGTGCCTCCTCTTGTGCTTGGGCTACTGGCGTTCGCGATCGCGAAAGCACTGCGCTGGACTCGCAAAGACCTGACCGCTCCTGTCTGGAAACAAACCGCGTTGGTTCTTACTACGATTCTGGTCGGCCTTGTCTATTGGACCCGGCACGCGGGGCCGGCAGACAGCGACGACTTCGAGAACTGTAGTGAGCAATCACTCAACGCTGTGATTGCTGAGCAAACCCGGAAAAACATCACCTACGATTCGGCCGGTTTTTATGCTGTGGTCGCGGTCGCGGACGACAGGTGCATGGCAACGAAAAGCTACGAGTACAGCGGTGGTTCGGGGTGTTCCGATGTGCGTTATTCTTACTGCTATTCGCGAAAGCGGACTGCCTTTTAGAGCAACGCGCCGCCCAGACGGCGCATTGTCATGCATACACTTGTGCGTACGGCGGCGCGCGATTATCTAAAGGTCGTCCAGATCGCCGGTTGGTGTGTAAACGTGTGACTGACCGGTAACATCAATTTTTGAGGGATGCTGCTGCAATTGCAGCTTTCACTTTGGCCGAATCGTTTCTTGGAGAGCGACACCCTGTGCGGTAAGAAGGCGCATTGATCCGCTTTCCGCATCCGTTACAGCGAATCCGCTTAAAACGGCTGAAATCCACGTCTGGACGCATTTCACGGGCGGACAGAGGAAACCCCTCAATTTTCGAGAGCAGAAACGCTGCCATAGGCGACAATTCCTTTCTGTGAATCCATTGCCGCGCCAGCCCTTCTGTGCCGCCGCAAGCGTCCGATAACACCCTCGTACTGCCGCCGGCCCACTCCAAGGCAATTAACAAAGCCTGAGCTTTGATCGCGACATGGAAAGCATCAAGCTTCTTCTCCAGCTCGCCTTTTACTTTTTTCATCTCGTTCCCCTGTTTTGCGCATCGCGCCATGGGCTGCTGCTGCTGCTGAAAAGTCACAGGTGAAAAACTACCCCTTCTCTTACTTGCCGCCGGGTTGTTCACCGCGCCTACTCCGTCACCGAGGGAACGGACTACCAAAGTCCGTCCCCGTAGGGGATAACGGCAGAATCCGACTTCCAAAATCCGTCGCAAACCCCCGCCCAGCAAGGCGAAAAAGTCGGATTCTTGGAAGTCGGATTCGTGTTTTTAAGAATCCGACTATCCGACTTCCGTTAAAATCCGGGTCAAACCTATACTGGTCGGCGGTTTCAGGAAGACGGATTCTTGAAATCCTCGACAAAAATCCGACTATCCGACTTATTTTCCGTCCCGTGCAAAATCCGCCTATCCGGGGGTTTCGACTACACCTGTGCGCCATGATTTGGAAAATATCGCCAGTTCACATAGCGAACAAATTCAGCCTTGTGGCACCTCATGCAAGCGCTTCCTCGCCTTCGACAACCTCCAGCTCGTCGCTCGTCGCCCACTCATCCGGCAATGCCGGTGCCTTCGGCCCGATCAGCAAAACCCCCCTGTCCCCCGGGGTTCTCATGCCGTCCGGGCGCTTGCCCGTAACAACCCACCCATCCTCCTCCAGTTCCGCGAGTAGCACGCGCATACGCGGGTCTGATATATCCATCCCTCCCGCCCTACCGGCGAAACGTTCGCGGAACTTGGTAGCCGTGTAGTAGCGCGGCGGGTCCATCCGGGCAGAATCACGAACTCGACGGGCAATGTTTTCGCGGTCTAGCGCCCTGCGGCCCGCTTCGTCTACGGTTTTGCTATCCGTTACACGCGTGGCGGCCGGCTGTTCGTCCTGATCTTCCTCCACAACCGTAAGCGACGTGATCGGCTTGCCGTTCGGTTTGTACCCGAGCGGTTCGGATACCCTGAAACTGAACGGGTAGGACTTGCCCGCCTCGCCGTCACGCAATTTGTGCTGCGTGACCCACTGTTTATGAACCCCGTCCTTTTCTTCCGTCTTCAGTTCGAGCACGGCGTCTGCGTCGTTATAGAGCACGCCCGACCCACGGAAACTGTCGCCGTTTTTGTTCGTGTGGTGCACGAACACGACAAGACACTCCAGATCGTCGGCTAGAGACATGAGGTTGTGCATCATCTTCGCTATTTCCTGCTGGCTGTTATCGTCCCCTTCGAACGATGCAGACATGGTGTCAATAATGACCATTGCAGGCTTGCCAGCGGCCTTTGCGGCGTCGCGTACTGCGCGCAGTGATTCGCGGCTGGAGAGGTTCGGCGCCATCGTGGCGGCGAACGGTGCGCGCCAGTCGGGGTGAACCTGTTTAACGGCCTTCATACGCCGCGTAATACTGCTGCCGGCCTCCGCCGCGATGTACATCACGTCACCCTGCTTGACGTCCTTATCGCGCCACTTGATGCCGTTGTGCACATGAAACGCCAGGTTGAGCATCCAGAACGTCTTACCCTTGCCCGAGGGGCCGTACACCATCGCTACCCCGCGTTCGGGCAGAACGTCTTCGACAATCTCAGGCGCTACCGCGTAGTTCGCCACGAGGTCGTCACCTGAATAGAATTTGAACTTGCGGCTGGCGGGTTCGGGGTCGTCTGCCGCTTCGTGCGATTCGAAACCGTCTTCCCCGACTGGCTCCTCGTATTTCTCGCGGTAGTGCTCGCCAAAAAGCGCCTTCACGTAATCTTTATGCGCCGGGTGCTTCTCTTTGCAGCTATGCAGGCACGCAAAACGGCCTTCGGGGTGCTGCGTCGTAGGGAACAGATACGCGGTAGATGTCTGGCTACCTTGCACGCCGTCTGTGTGGTCTTCCACAAACGGGCAGGTGATATACAGACCCTTGGCGTCTTCCCCCAGAACCCGGCCCTGTGCGTGCAGCTCGTCAATGATTAGCTGATCGCCCCGCGGCAACTCGTCAATGCGAGCGGCGTCGGCCTGCCGGGGTTCATAGTTCGTCTTTCCTTCGGGCCACACTTCCGCGATCGTATCCGCAAGGTCCAAAAACTCACCGGGCACATGGCGATGCTCGTATGCCGTCCCCTTCACCTTGCCGAAGTAGTAGGACTGGCTGAGTCTGAAACTCTCTGCCGCGAGAATGCCGCCCAGGGCGCCATTTAGCCGCGCCATAAACCGCGCATGGTCGGCGGGTGCATACTCGCGCGATAGCGGCGCCAGAACCCGCCAGCGGGGCGCTTCCGGGGCGTGGCTGGGGCTGGTGTAGAAGAACACTTCGATGCCTGCGGCCTCGGCACGGCGGGCGGCTTCATCTATGCTCACCTCCTCCGCGTCATAGTCCCCGGCCAGGCCGAAAACCGCCAGCACATTGTCGTCATGGCGAAGTGATCCCTTAGCCGTGCGCTTATCGCCCACCTTCGCCAGCATCAACAAGGGGCAATCGGCTTTGCTTTCCCGCTCTACCGGCTTTTCGAGCGTGCTGAAGACGCGGGCCCACGGCAAAAAGCGCTCTGTCTTCGCCTTGGCGAACGTGTCAGGAAACGTGGTAAAAGTCAGTGAAATATCTTTTGCAATTGCTGTATCGTGTGTCATAATATTTACGTCTCGATTTTGTTGTAACTCGTTGATCCGAAAGGATAAATGCCGATTGTTTGCGCAATCGGCTATTTTTTCGCCTATACGTTTTGCCCTACAAGCTCTGGAGCGAGCCCGTCGCGGTATTCGTCCAGTCCGAGCAATGCACAATGCACCGTCACCGGGTCGCATCCGTCGCGGATAATGAGGTGCATTGCCGCTATAAACGCATGCGCCTTTCGCTGCTCGAATCCCGCTGTTTCGATATGGGTATAGCAAGCGCCGGATGTGCGCTCGAAAGCATCGCTTTCGCCGGTCGTATCCGGCCACGGAATCAGGCAAACGTCGCCGCGCGGATTCCAGCAAAGCATGGTGTTCGTGAAGTTTTGGCCTTTCATATCTGTCTCTGATTAATTGGCGAGTCCGGTGCCGGCGTCGCGCATCGCATTAACGACACGCGCGACTTCATGGATATCGAATGGCTTCTGATCGCGCAGACAGGCGAAGAGAATGGCGCGCGCTGTCTCTGCATCGCCGCCGGTAGGCATGAGTAAGCGCTCAACAAAGCCTTCGGGTCCGGTGAAGTCGAATGCGTATTTAACGCGCATCACCGACGACACTTTGTGCAGGCACACGTACTGCTCGCCGCCCGTCCACTCACCCTCATGGCAAGGACGCACGCGGTAGCTGTCGCCTGATGTTGCGAAGTACGCGGCGTCGTCCCGTTGCCACTCCGACCCCGGCAGGGCGTTGAACAGTACGCCGCGTTCGAGCGCCGCCACGTTTTTGATCGCGGCAAGCTCGCGCTCACGCTCCATCATTCTTGAAAATTGCTGTGAAACACTTAGGCGTTGTGTCATGCTTAAACCCTCTATCGAGTGAGAAAGGTCGGTTCTAGCCAAACCGACCATGCAATAGCCCGCTGCTGTTAGCGGGCTATTTTTTTTGTATTTTTCGAATCTCACTTCGTAAGCGGGTAAAGCGGGTAATGCAGTCCTACGGGTAAAGCAGGTCAGGCGAGCGCTTCCGCGCCGACTTCTTCGCGGCTCGCGATGTACGCCTCAATGTCCGACTCGCGCCAGCCCACCGCACGCGGTCCGATCTTGATTGGCTTCTGAAGTACGCCACGTTCAACCCACCGGATAACCGTCGGCTTGCTGATGCCGAGGATCGCGGCCACCTCATCCACCCGCACAATACGATCAATCATTCCATTCCCCTTTTTAAACGCCCGTAACTCACAATAGAACTGCATATAGTTAAATGTACCGCATCACTATTCAATACCGCAATCGTTTTTATGCTGCAAGTCATTGATTAATAACGGTTTTTTATAGCAATTGCTATACTGGAAAGTAGCTAACGCATTGATCCGCAACGGATTTTTAATCGCGCAAAGGGTTGAAAAAAGACGAAAAAAAAGCGGCGCGGCTGGCTCCCCAGCGGCGCTGCTTGCGGCGGCCTGGATAGCGCGCCGCCCAGGGCGGACGCCCTTATAGAACGCTCTAGCGGGCCATAGCGGCCTTGGTGAGTCCGTCCAGATAGGCGGACCACCATTCGAGCATGGCGGCCCTTTCCTTCAGGTACAGCGCGCGGTTGTATATGCCTCGCACGCCGCGCTGTGCGTGCGCAAGCTGCGCCTCAATCACATCAATTGCGAAACCCTGTTCGTGAAGGCGGGTTGACGCCATCGCGCGGAATCCATGCGGCACATGGATTTCGCCATACCCCATTTTGTCGATTGCTTTTAAAAGAGACGATGCGCTCATCGGCACGTCCGGCGACCGGTAGCCCGGGAAAACATAATCACTCTTGCCGCGCGCTGCATGCAATGCCGAAAATATTGCAACGGTCGTGTCCGTCAAAGGCACCAGGTGCGGTTTCCTCATCTTCATACGTTCGGCCGGCACTGACCATAGGCGCCCATCAAAATCTATCTCCGACCATGTAGCCTCCCGCAGTTCGCTGGGGCGCACGAACGTGTGTGCGAGCAACTGAAGCGCATGCTTGACCCAAATCGTTCCCTGGTATCCGTCAATCGCGACTAGCAGCTTGCCGATATCGTCCGGTGCCGTGATGCTTGGGTGATGCTTGGGTGACGCGGGCTCAAGTGCCCCGCGAACGTCTGCCGATACGTCACGCGATGCGCGGCCAGTGACTACGGCAAAGCGCAGTATGCCGCTGATGTACTGATGCGCGACGCGCGCCATGTTGCGCGCGCCCTGGGCTTCAATGGCCCGAATCACATCCAGCACATCCGGGGGCTGTATGCCCGCAATAGCCCGCGGCCCAATCTTCGGATAGACGTGATTGGCTAACCGGCTCTGAACGGCGGCGCGAGACCCGGCAGACCATCTTGCGCCCATCTTCTGTATCCACTCTTTGCCGAGGGCTTCGAACGAGTCGCCAGCTACCCGCTTCGCTTGCTGTTTAGCTGCTTTCCGGTCTGCGCTTGGGTCGATACCCTTTGCCAGCAATCGGCGCGCATCCTCGCGGGCGTCGCGCGCATCGGCAAGGGAGACTTCAGGAAAAGCGCCCAGCGCCAGCAGGTTCTCTTTGCCCAGGAAACGGTATTTCAGCCGCCACAGCTTGCCGCCAGCTGGCGTCACTAGCAGGAACATCCCGCGTTCGTCCGTCAGTTTGTAGGGCTTATCCTTGGGTTTGGCGTTCTTCACAGCAAGGGTATTCAGTGGCATAGGGTGCGGTCGGAGTGGGGGTATCAAGCAGGTATTCTACCCCCACAAAGGGCGCTATTTAGGGGTATCCTGTGATAACTAGTGATAGCTGATATCCGGCTCAAACCCAACTGGTACGGGCCTTACAATGATTTATGAGGTTACTGTATGGATTATTCTTGATTTTCAACTCAGACGCGGAACGACGTGATGGGCTCAAAGCGCTGCTGCGGCAGATCGACCGGCTGGCGCGTTTCAACGAGGCACAAGACTGGCGTCAGGTCGAACGCACGCTCAAACGTCAACGGCCCGACCTGCTCCTGATCGATTGGCAGGACTGGATGTCGATCTCCGACATTCGCCATCTGCTCAGCCATTACCCCGATCTGCGCATTGCCGTGCTCACCGATCAGATCTCGCCGGTCGCCGTGCGAGAACTGATGGACGAAGGCGTGCTCGGCGTCGTGCCGCGCGACACCGATCCTTGTCTGATCGTGCGCGCGTTTGAAATGGTGCTGCTGGGCGGTCACTACGTGCCGCCCGGCGCGCTGGCGCTCGATCCTCCGCTGCCGCCCGACACCGCGATCCGGCCGTTCGACGAGAAGAGCCCACCGCCGCGCCGCACCAGACTGGCCAACGTACTGTCGCCCCGTCAGCAGCAGATCATGCGCTGTGTCCACATGGGCAGCACCAACAAGATGATCGCGCGCACGCTCGGCATCAGCGAAGGCACCGTCAAGATCCATCTGACCAGCATATTCCAGCAGCTCGGTGCGCCGAATCGCGCCGCCGCGGTCGCGCTCTACAACGGCTGGCTGTCGAACCATTTGCAAGTGCTGCGCAATGGCGGCGATGGCCTGCTGCGCCCGATCATGGGGCAACCCGGCGTGGTGCCGTTGCGGCGCCGCGCGCGGCGCCGCTTCCAATATCCGTTGCCGGCTAACGACACGGCCGCCTTGTTGCCCATGGCGGCCGAACAAGGCGCGCCATATGGCGACGCGGCGCCCGCCGGAGCGGCACCGGACCCGCTCGCACAAGGTCCTGCATGAGCGCAGCCGGCGCGCGCAACAGAATCCGGGCGAGCACTTTCCGGCAGCGTTTGCGCGTGCTGGCATGGAATCCGCTCACACCTTTTCTCGTCCAACGAGTAATATGAGACTCATGGGTTTCCTCTACACACCGCTTCCGTTCTGGGTCGCTGTCGGTGGCTGGATCGCCACTGCGATAGTGGTCGCGCTCGCGCTGTGGAAAAATCCTTTCAAACGACTTCAGGACGGCACACTGCAGCATGTCTGGCTTGCGATCATCGTCGCAGTGTCGGTGCTGTGGGCAAGTAATGCATGGCTCGACGACGGCACCGTCATGCATCTGCTCGGCGCCACGCTAGTCGTCACGTTGTTCGACTGGGCGTTGGCGCTGATCGCCATGGCGGTGGTCACCGGTCTTGCCGCCGTCATCTTCGATGCCCCGTGGCAGGGCATCGCGCTAACTTTCCTCGTCTACGGTGCACTGCCGGTCGGCATTTCCACTTTGCTCCAGCGCATCAGCATCGCGTGGCTGCCACGCAATCTCTTCATGTTCATCCTCGGCCAGGGTTTTGTCTCGCCTGCCATCGCCGTGTCGCTCACGGCCGCCGCCGCCCTCGGCATTCATATCGCCCTCGCCGACGGTTCGATGACCGTGGTGCCTGCGGGCTACGCGTTCAGCGTGTTTCTACTTGCCATCGGGGAATCCTGGTTCACTGGCATGTCGACGGCATTGATCGCGGTCTACCGCCCTGCGTGGGTCACCACTTATGATGTGCGGCGATACCGGCTAGGCGGACCGCGCACCTGACACTTGCGCGGGCACCGAACGCGTACTTGCGGCAATTGGCGACTCGACAACATCGAGCCGCCAGCGGACACGCCATCAACAGGACAAAATATTTGTGTCAGGATTGAACTCCACCCTCTCGCCGGGCATCTTACGTGCCTCATCTCATTAGCGTCTAACGAACTAGATGGATCGCACCAACGTACCGCGCCGATTGCTGCGGTTGGTCGGCCGGTTGGCAACATGTGCGGCGAGTCTCTCGCTCATATGCTCTGCTCCCGCATTCGCCGATCAACTCGAGCAGCACAACGATCTCGTCAACCAATTTGTCAATGATATGCACGCGGACCCGCTGGTTGCGGACTGCGCGGCGCATGGCAACTTTGTCGCCAGCACGTCGACCGCCTTCGACCATGTCGAATTTCCACCTAGTTCGTTCGACAGCGCGCACGCGTCGGTCACGCCATGGAACGATTCGTTCGACGAGGGCAAGCAGCGCGTCAAGGTAGATAACATCGTCACCGTCGAAGGGCTCGGCATCCGCCAGAGTGGCGGCGGCGATCCTGCCGATCTGAAGTTCCGCTGCGGCTATGTCGGCGCGCAGATGCTGGCGTTCAGCTGGAACGATCCGGTGCCGCCGACCCGTGCACGCAGCGCTGAACCATCGGGGTCGCAAGCGTCGTCGAGCAAGCATAAAAGCGCCAAAGGCAAGCACTCGGCGAGCGGCAAAACGACGAAGAAGGCGACCACGAAGTCTTCCAAACCGAGCTCGGGCAAATCGTCGCGAACGAGTTCGAACAAAGCAACCGCGAAGAAGACACCGGCGAAGAAAAAGACTCAATAACGGGTCACGCTTGCGGCATCGGGCCGCCGGCGCCACAGGTCAAAACAAGCGCCCCAATGAAAACAAGGCACACACCGTGAAGTGTGTGCCTTGTTTTTTATGCGCGGCGATGTTCAGGCAAATGTTTCCACGTGCCGCAAGATCGCCTGCAGCATCGCAGCGCCGAGCGACGCGCTACGCTCGCCGTTCCAACCCACCCGTTCGTCGGGAAGATTGGCGTTGTCCTTGAATGGCATCTCCAGGGTGAGCGACAGACAACCGAATTCGTTGCCGATGTACTTCGACGCCAGCTTCAGTGCGTCCTCGCGATACTTGCTCGCGGCGTAGCCGTACTTGTCCTGAAAATCAGGGCTCGCCTGCTTGAACGCTTCAATGAACGCTTTCTGCTCCTGCCCTTGCCGTTCGGTAAAGCCCGGCAGCATTTCGGAGCCGGCCACGAACACGTAAGGCAGCGCCTCGTCGCCGTGAATATCGAAGAACAGATCGCAACCGGTGGCATGAATCGCGTCGCGCACCACCAGCACCTCAGGACTGCGCGTGGCATCCGGCTCCATCCACTCGCGATTCAGATTCGCTCCGGCCGCATTGGTGCGCAGATTGCCGTGCACGCTGCCGTCCGGATTCATGTTCGGCACGATGTAGAAGACGGCGTGATCGTAGAGCTTGCGCGCGACCGGGTCGCCCGCCCAATCGCCCCAACCCGCGAGCCGCTTCACGAGACCTTCGATAAACCATTCGGCCATCGTCTCGCCGGGATGCTGGCGCGCGATCAGCCAGATTTTCTTCTTGGGCGTGTCGCCGCTTTGCGGCGTGCCGAGCGTGAGCAGCGACATGGGCCGGCCTTCGACGGTCGTGCCCAATTCGGTGAGCGTGGCCTGCGGCATCTGCTGCACCGCCCCGAGAAACTCCGAATGACGCTCCTCGCTGTACGGCTCGAAGTACGCGTAGTAAATACGGTCGAAATCCGGCGTGTGATCGATCGTCAGCACACGGCCGTCGTAGGACGTGGGCACGCGAAACCAGTTCACGCGGTCATAGCTCGCCACCGCCTGATAGTCGCGCCAGCCTTCGGCGAAGGCACACGCGGCCGCATTCTCGAAGGTCATCACGCAGCGCTCGCCCGCCGCGCCCGACAAACCGAAATAAAACCACTGCGCGAACTCGGCATGGCTGTCCGGCCGCACGCGCAAGCGGATATTGCCCGCGTCTTCGCAGGACAGCACTTCGATCGCACCCGCGTCGAAGTTGCTTGTAATCGATAACGTCATGATGTTCTTCCCTGCTTCTATGCGCGGCGCAACGCTTATTCAGCGACGCGGCGGCGGAATACGTAAGTGGAATCGTTCGAGGCATCAGCGTCGAACGCATAGCCGTCGGCGTCGAAGTCCTTCAGTTGCTCAGGCCTGTCGAGGCGGTTTTCCACGGCATAGCGCGCCATCAAGCCGCGCGCGCGCTTTGCATGAAAGCTGATGATCTTGTAGCGGCCGCCCTTCCAGTCCTCGAAAACGGGCGTGATGATCGGCGCTTCGAGCAGCTTCGGCTTGACCGACTTGAAGTACTCGCCCGATGCGCAGTTCACCAGCACGCGCGATGCCGCGGCGTTCTTCTTCAATTGCGCATTCAACGCCTGCGTGATGCGCTCGCCCCAGAACGCGTACAGATCCTTGCCGCGCGGGTTGGCGAAACGCGTACCCATTTCGAGCCGGTAAGGCTGCAGCAGATCGAGTGGACGCAGCAAACCGTACAGGCCGGACAACACGCGCACGTGATTCTGCGCATAGTCCAGATCCGCCGACGAGAGCGTCTTCGCGTTGAAGCCCTCGTACACGTCGCCATTGAACGCCAGCACCGCCTGCTTGGCGTTGTACGTGCCGAACTTGGGCGACCACTGCGCGTAACGCTGGAAATTGAGGTGCGCGAGCTGATCCGAAATGTCCATCAGGGAGGCGATCTGCTGCGGCGACAAACGACGCAATCCGCCGATCAATTCGGCCGCATCGTCGACAAAATCGGGGATCGTGTGCTTTTTGACGTGAGGCGGGGTTTCGTAGTCGAGCGATTTCGCCGGCGACAGAACGATTATCATAGAGGCTTGCAGGCACGCCGTGCCTGGCGGTCAAAGACGAAAGCCAGATTGTAACGAATGCCCGGTTCCCATGCCTCACCCGACGCTTTGCGCGTCGTCCTCGATTCCAATGTGTGGATCGACATACTCGTGTTCGACGACCCGCACACGCGGCCGATCGCGGCCGCGCTTGAAAGCGGCGCGCTGGCCGCGCTGATCGACGCGCGCTGCCTCGCCGAACTCACCTACGTGCTCGACTATCCGCAATTCGTGCATCGGAACGTGGACAAGGCCGCGGCGCTGGCGGTCGTCGCGCGGCTCGCGCAGCTGGTCGAACCCGAGGCGCAAGCGGAAGACGCCAAGCCCTTGCCCAAATGCAAAGACCGCGACGACCAGAAGTTTCTCGAGCTCGCGCACGCCGCGCAGGCCGACTGGCTGGTTTCGAAAGATCGCGCGGTACTGAAACTGGCCAAGCGGATTGCGCGTGACTTCGGCTTTCAGATCGCGCAGCCGGCGCCGTTCGTCGCCGCCATCGGCATGTCCCTGAGCGCCGCCGGCGAGCCTTTAACAGCATGACTCTTCAGCCGCATGGCCCTGGCCAGACGGCTAACGTGAGTTCCGTGGCGCACACACCACGCCGCGATTCCCTACAATCAGGCTTCGCCCGTTTCAAACGACGCCTTTGCCTAACCCACTTGCCCACGCTCCGGACAGCGCCATGAATGCACCGCACGACACGCCCACGAGTCCCACGTTTCCGTCTCGCCTGCCGGATGTCGGCACGACGATTTTCACGGTGATGAGCGCGCTCGCCGCCGAAAAAGGCGCGGTGAATCTCGGTCAGGGCTTTCCCGATTTCAACTGCGATCCGCGGATCGTCGACGCGGTCGCGAACGCCATGCGCGACGGCCACAACCAGTACCCGCCAATGGCCGGCGCCGCGCCGCTGCGTCAGGCGATCTCGGACAAGATCGAGAACCTGTACGGCCGCCGCTACAACGCCACCACCGAAATCACCGTGACAGCGGGCGCGACGCAAGCATTGCTGACCGCGATTCTGTGCACGGTCCACCCGGGCGACGAAGTGATCGTGGTCGAGCCGACCTACGACAGCTACCTGCCGTCCATCGAACTGGCGGGCGGCAAGCCGGTATTCGTCACGCTCGACGCGCCCGACTACGCGATCCCGTTCGACAAGCTGGCCGCCGCGATCACGCCGAAAACGCGGCTCCTGCTGATCAACACGCCGCACAATCCGACCGGCACGGTCTGGCGCGCGGATGACATGCGCAAGCTCGAAGAGATCGTGCGCGGCACCAACGTGCTGATCCTGTCCGACGAAGTGTATGAACACATGGTCTACGACGGCGCGCCGCACGAGAGCGTGGCCCGCTATCCGGAACTGGCGCAACGCAGTTTCGTGGTGTCGAGCTTCGGCAAGACCTACCACGTGACGGGTTGGAAGGTCGGCTACGTGGCCGCGCCCGCCGCGCTCACCGCCGAGTTCCGCAAGGTGCACCAGTTCAACGTGTTCACGGTGAACACGCCAATGCAGATCGGCCTCGCCGACTACATGAAAGATCCGTCTCCGTATCTCGACTTGCCGGCGTTTTATCAGAAGAAGCGCGACTTCTTCCGCGCCGGCCTCGCGAATTCGCGCTTCAAGCTGTTGCCGTGCACGGGCACGTACTTTCAGTGCGTCGACTATTCGGCGATCAGCGACTTGCCCGAAGCCGAATTCGCGCAATGGCTGACCGGCGAGATCGGCGTCGCGGCCATTCCCGTCTCGGCGTTCTATCACGAGGCCCATGAGTCGGGCGTGGTGCGCTTCTGCTTCGCCAAGCAGGAAAACACACTCGCCACCGCGCTCGAGCGGCTGGCGCGCCTCTAGCATGTCTCGCGCGATGCTGCGAACGAACCTACGTTCCTCGCCATCGCGCGCAGCGGCCCCGGCGTGCGCGGCACGCGCCGGTCCGCTTCCTTCGGGGCAACGCCGGTCAAGCAGGGCGCGATGCCGCGATATGCGCCTTGCGGTCCTCGGTCACACGCTGCGCGGCCGCCCTGGGGTTGATCGCTTTCACATAGCTCTTCCAGTCAATGCCGGCGTCGACCAGAAAATCGCTGCCGTAAATGGTCTGCGTTGCCATGCCCACCAGCGGCAAGCTCACATAACCGGCCGTATCCGCCACGCTGAAGCGTTCGCCCATCAGATACGGCCCGAACTTCGCGATCCGTTTGAAGCCGGCAATGTGGTGCTTGAGCAGTTTCTCCACGCGCCCCTTGGTCGCGTCGGTCACGGTGCCGCCGAAGAACGCTTCCTTGTAGAGGTTGCGCGCGGTCAGTTCGAGATGCACATCGACGAACATGATCAGTTCGCGCTCCTTGGCCGCTTCCCATGGGTCGGCGGAGAAAATCGCCTTGTCGGGAAAACGCGCGGCCAGATACTCGACGATGCATTGCGACTCGCACAGATCGCCGTCTTCAGTCTGCAGATAAGGCACTTTGCCGAGCGGCGAATGCTCGAGCATCGCCTCGTCCTGACTGGGCTTCACGGACACTTCCTCGAACGGAATGCCGTGTTCGAGCAGCACGAACTTCACTTTGTTGTAATAGTTAGAGAGCGCGAAACCGCACAGCTTGATCATCAGGTGTCTCCTTCCCTTGAGTTGTATGCGACCGCCCGTCAACGTCAAAGCAGCGGCCTTCGTTCAATCATCCAGTAAATTGCACGATCGTGCTATTCTAAAATAACCATGGAGTCGAGCATCACAATGACCTCTCGCAATTTCAGCATCGAGACTATTGGCATTGTCGGAACCGGAGCAATGGGCCGCGGCATCGCCCAGATCGCCGCACTGGCCGGTCTCACCGTGCGTCTGTACGACACCAACCCTGCTGCGATCGGCGCCGCGCGCGACTACCTTGCCGAGACTTTCGCCAAATTGACCGCCAAAGGCAAGCTCGACCAGGCGCGCTCGCTTGCGGCGCTCGCGAACGTGAGCGGCGCGCAAAGCATCGGCGAGCTGGCCGGTTGCGATCTGGTCGTGGAGGCGATTGTCGAGAAACTCGACGTGAAGCAGGCACTGTTCCGCGAACTCGAAACCGTCGTGAGCGGCAACTGCGTGCTGGCGTCCAATACGTCTTCGCTGTCCATCACGGCGATTGCCGCCGGCTGCAGTGACCCGTCGCGCGTGGTCGGTTATCACTTCTTCAACCCCGTGCCGTTGATGAAGGTGGTCGAAGTGATCGACGGTCTGCGCAGCGACCCCGCGGCCGGTGACGCGCTGATGGATCTCGCGCGCCGCATGGGTCACACGCCGGTGCGCGCGAAAGATATGCCCGGCTTCATCGTGAATCACGCGGGCCGTGGCATGAATACCGAAGGCTTGCGCGTGGCGGGTGAAGGCGTGGCCAGTTTCGCCGACATCGACCGCATCATGCGCGAGCAGGCAGGCTTTCGCCTCGGGCCGTTCGAGTTGCTCGATCTGACGGCGCTGGACGTCTCGCATCCGGTGATGGAGTCGATCTATCACCAGTTCTATGAAGAGCCGCGCTTCACGCCGTCGCCCATCACCGGCACGCGGCTCGCGGGCGGATTGATCGGCCGCAAGACGGGCGAAGGCTTTTATCGCTACGAAGAAGGCAAGCAGCAAGTGCCTGCCGAAGGGCCCGCGCCGACTGAATTGCCGGCCAGCGTGTGGGTCAGCAAGCGTTATCCGCAAGCTCACGATGCCGTCGTGCAACTCATTGAGAAAGCCGGCGTGAAACTCGACGACGGCGCTACGCCCGCAGCGAATTCGCTGGTCGTCGTCACACCGTTCGGCCACGATGCGACCACGGCCGCAGTCGATGAAGCACTCGACGCCAGCCGCGTCGTCGCCATCGATACGCTCTTCCCGCTCGTCGGAGCGCAACGCCGCACGCTGATGACCACACCCGCCACCACGCGCGCCGCGCGTGACACGGCGCACGCGCTCTTTGCCGCCGACGGCGTGCCCGTCACCGTGATCCGCGACTCGACCGGCTTCGTCGCGCAACGGGTGGTGGCGACCATCGTCAATATCGGCTGCGACATCGCGCAAAAACAGATCGCCACGCCGGACGATATCGACCTTGCCGTCACGCTCGGCCTCGGCTACCCGCGCGGCCCGCTTGCCCTCGGCGACGCGCTAGGCTCGACGACCATTCTCGCTATCTTGCGCAACATGTTCAGTGTGCTCGGCGATCCGCGCTATCGTCCGTCGCCCTGGCTTGCGCGACGCGCCCAGCTTGGCCTGTCGCTCACTCAGCGCGACGCGGCCGATACCGAAACGCAGACCCTGGAGACGCAACAATGAGCGCCGAACTGCTGACCTCGCGCCCCACCGAAAGCGAATCGACGCTGGTCCTCACGCTTTCGAACCCCGGCGCACGCAACGCGCTGCATCCGGACATGTACGCCGCCGGCATCGAGGCGCTCGACTCGGTGGAGCGCGATCCGTCGATTCGCGCCGTCGTAATTACCGGCGCCGACAACTTCTTTTGCGCGGGCGGCAATCTGAACCGCCTGCTGGAAAACCGTGCGAAAGATCCGTCCGTGCAAGCCGAAAGCATCGATCTGCTCGGCGAATGGATCTCGGCGCTGCGTCTATCGTCGAAGCCGGTGATCGCCGCCGTCGATGGCGCCGCAGCCGGCGCGGGATTCTCGCTTGCGCTCGCGTGCGACCTGATCGTCGCCGCGGACGATGCCAAGTTCGTCATGTCGTATGCACGTGTCGGCCTGACGCCCGACGGCGGCGGTTCGTGGTTTCTCGCTCAAGCCCTGCCGCGTCAATTGGCCACCGAAGTGCTGATCGAAGGCAAACCGATCGGCGCCACGCGTCTGAATGAACTCGGCGTCGTCAACAAACTGGCCAAGACCGGCGCCGTGCGCGATTCCGCGATTGCCTGGGCCGACGAGATCGGCAAGATTTCGCCTAACTCGGTCGCGCGCATCAAGGGGTTGATCAGCGCAGCCGGCACGCAGCCACTCGCCGATCATCTCGTGGCGGAGCGCGACAGCTTTGTGGCCTCGCTGCATCACCGTGAAGGGCTGGAAGGCATTTCCGCGTTCCTCGAAAAACGCACGCCGGTCTACAAGTGAGCGAAGGGACGATGCCTGACTACCAACTGCCCAAGCGCCGCCGCATCTTTCTGATGCGTCACGGCGACGTCACCTACTTCGACGACTCCGGCCGCGCGATCGATCCCGAAACCGTGCCCCTGAACGCCAACGGCCGCGAGCAGGCCAGCGCGGCGGGCCGCGTGTTCGCCGAACAGCAGGTCCGCTTCGACCGGGTGATCGTCAGTGGCTTGCCGCGCACCATCGAAACCGCGCGGCGCGTGTTGGCCGAGACCGGCCAGCAGATCGAACTCGAAATCGAGCCTGCCTGGGAAGAGATTCGCGGCGGCAAGCTCGGCAATATCCCGCCGCAGGATATCGAGGCCGCGTTTCTCGGCGTGTTCGATGGCATCGTGCCGGACAGCACGCGATTTCTCGACGGCGAGACCATCGGCGCCCTGTTCGATCGCGTCTTGCCCGCGGTCGCGGCGTTGCGAGAAGACACGTCGTGGGACACCGTGCTGATCGTGTTGCACGGTGGTGTGAATCGGGCAATCCTGTCGCATGCGCTCACCGCCGGCGGCCGCACGTTCTTCGGCCATCTGGCGCAAGCCACCGGCTGCATCAACGCGCTCGACGTCGGCGCTGCCCCGCGCGACTGGGTGCTGCGCACGATCAACTATTCACCGCCGTCGCCGCTGCATCGCGACGTCCGCAACACCACGATGGAAATGCTCTACGCACAATTCATTCAATACAAGCGTAGCTGAACCCCGAACTGGAGGAGACAGATGGTGCAAGCCACACAGACCGGCGAACCAGAACACCAACCGGACTATTCGGACTTCGAGGGCACGCGCCCGGTCAGCGAGCGGCAACGCTTCGACACCGATGCGCTCGCCGCCTGGCTGACCCAGCATGTCGACGGATTTTCCGGGCCGCTCACGCTGGAGCAATTCGCCGGTGGTCAGTCCAATCCCACGTTCAAACTGCTCACGCCGTCGCGTTCGTATGTGATGCGCGCCAAGCCAGGGCCGGCGGCGAAACTGCTGCCGTCAGCGCACGCCGTCGAACGCGAATACCGCGTGATGCATGCGCTCGCCGACACTGACGTGCCGGTCGCAAAAATGCTCGCCTTGTGCGAGGACGAAAGCGTGATCGGCCGCGCGTTCTATGTGATGGAGTTCGTCGAAGGCCGCGTGCTGTGGGATCAATCGTTGCCCGGCATGACGCCCGCCGGGCGCGCCGCCATCTACGACGAAATGAACCGCGTGATCGCGGCGCTGCACAGTGTGGACGTCGCGGCTGTGGGCCTCGCTGACTACGGCAAGCCGGGCAATTACTTCGTGCGCCAGATCGGCCGCTGGAGCAAGCAGTACATCGCATCCGAGACCGAGCCGATCGACGCGATGCAGCGCCTGATCGAATGGCTGCCGCAGCATATGCCGGCCGAAACGGGTGAGCGCGCATCGGTCGTACATGGCGACTACCGGCTCGACAATCTGATCTTTCATCCCGACGAGCCGCGCGTGCTCGCGGTGCTCGACTGGGAGTTGTCGACGCTCGGCGATCCGCTCGCCGACTTCGCGTATCACTGCATGGCATGGCACGTCGACCCGACACAATTTCGCGGTATCGCGGGCCTCGATTGGGCGGCCCTCGGCATTCCCGACGAGCGCGAGTACGTCGAGCGCTATTGTCAACGCACTGGCTTCGAGATTCACGGCGACTGGAATTTCTACCTGGCGTACAACATGTTTCGCATTGCCGCGATCCTGCAAGGCATCATGAAACGCGTCGTCGACGGCACCGCGGCCAGCGCTCAGGCACTCGACGCCGGCCGTCGCGCGAAGCCGATGGCCGAACTCGCCTGGCGCTACGCGCAGAAAGTGCGCTGACCGGAATCGCGCGCTAAGTCGCGCGTCCGGGTGTGCATCATGCTGCGCTCCGAACAAACGTCGTTCGTTACTCATCATCCGCGAGGTCCTACGTGAATTTCGACTACACCCCGAAGGTTCAGGCGTTGCGCGAGAAACTGCTCGCATTCTTTGACGAGCACATCTATCCGAACGAGCAGGCGTTCTACACGGAAATCGCACGCAATCGCCAGAACGGCAACGCGTGGCTGCCAACCGAACTGATCGAACAACTCAAGCAGAAAGCGCGCGACGCCGGCTTATGGAACCTGTTCCTGCCCGACTCCGTGCGCGGTGCGGGCTTGACGAATCTCGAATACGCGCCGTTGTGCGAGATCATGGGCCGCGTGCCTTGGGCGCCTGAAGTATTCAACTGCAATGCGCCCGACACCGGCAACATGGAAACGATCGAGCGCTACGGCAGCGACGACAACAAGCGCGCGTGGCTCGAACCGCTGCTGCAAGGTCAGATCCGTTCGGCGTTTCTGATGACGGAACCTGAAGTGGCGTCGTCGGATGCGACCAATATCCAGACCAGCATCGTGCGCGATGGCGATTACTACGTGATCAACGGCCACAAGTGGTGGTCGTCCGGCGCGGGCGATCCGCGCTGCAAGATCTATATCGTCATGGGCAAGACTGATCCGGAAGCACCCCGCCATCAGCAGCAGTCGATGATTCTGATTCCCGCCGACGCCACCGGCATCACCGTGCATCGCCCGCTCACCGTCTTCGGTTACGACGACGCGCCGCACGGACACATGGAAATCACGCTCGAAAATGTGCGCGTGCCGGTCGGCAACATGCTGCTCGGTGAAGGCCGTGGCTTCGAAATCGCGCAGGGCCGACTCGGACCGGGACGCATCCATCACTGCATGCGTTTGATCGGTCTTGCTGAACGCGCGCTCGAATTGATGGCGAAACGCTCGCTGCAACGTGTCGCGTTCGGCAAGCCGGTCGCCGCGCAAGGCGTCACGCAGGAGCGTATCGCCGAAGCGCGCTGCATGATCGAACAGGCGCGCCTCCTCACCCTGAAAACCGCCTACATGATGGACACCGTCGGCAACAAAGGCGCGCGCGGCGAGATCGCCATGATCAAGGTCGTCGCGCCGAACATGGCGTGTCAGGTGATCGACTGGGCGATTCAGGCGCACGGCGGCGGCGGTGTCAGCGACGACTTTCCGCTTGCGTATGCCTACGCGTCGGCACGAACGCTGCGTTTCGCCGACGGTCCCGACGAGGTGCATCGCAACGCGATCGCCAAGCTCGAACTCGCGCGTTATATGGATGCCGGCGCGGCCGCTCGTGTGGAGACGCCGATCACGCGGGTTTGATGCTGAGCCGAACCGTCACGCCCGGCGCAGCGCGGTCGCGACCGACTCGCGGCGCCGCAAGCAGCATCGCGCGATCTATGCTCTAATTTTCGTCAACTGCGGCGCCCTTCGAGGCGCCGCTTTCACGAAACAAAGGAGATACGATGATCGACGTCTATAGCTGGGCGACCCCGAACGGCCACAAGGTTCACATCATGCTCGAGGAAACGGGCCTCGCGTACAACGTCCACGGTGTGAATATCGGCGCGGGCGACCAGTTCAAACCCGAGTTTCTCGCCATCAGCCCGAACAACAAGATCCCGGCAATCGTCGATTCCGAGGGGCCCAAGGGCGCCGGCGGCCAGCCGTTCGCCTTGTTCGAATCGGGCGCGATTCTGATTTATCTCGCCGAGAAAACCGGCAAGTTTCTGCCGACCGATCCAGCCGCGCGCTATTCGACATTGCAATGGCTGATGTTCCAGATGGGCGGTCTGGGTCCGATGCTCGGTCAAACGCACCACTTCCGCAACTACGCGCCGGAACAGATTGAATACGCGGTCAACCGTTACACGAACGAGACGAAGCGTCTATATGGCGTGATGGACACGCAACTCGGCAAGACGAAATATCTCGCGGGTGACGACTATACGATTGCGGACATCGCCGCCTTCCCGTGGACGCGTTCGTGGCAAAACCAGGGCCTGGAACTCGATGCGTTTCCGAATGTGAAGCGCTGGCATGAAGAGATCGCCGCGCGTCCGGCAGTGGTGCGTGGTGTGGAAGTGCTGGCGTCCGCGCGCCAACCGCTCATGGACGACAAGGCGAAGGAAATACTGTTCGGTGCGACCCAATACGCGAAACATTGAATTCGCCGCGGCATCTGAATCTGCATCATTGAAAAAGCGCGAGCCGGCATGAATGCCGCTCGCGCTTTTTTTGCCTTGCATGCGCCCGCTGCAACGCTAGAAATAATGCCGCGTGATGAACTCCGCGACACACACAGGCCGCTCACTGCCCTGCCGCTCCAGCGTCACATTCCACACCACTTGCACACCGTTTTTTTCGACTTCGGTCACGGACTCGACCGCGAACTTCGCGCGCAACTGAGAGCCGACCGGCACCGGCGACGTAAACCGCACGCGATTCAAGCCGTAATTGACGCCCATGCGCTGCTCGAGTGCCACCGTCTTACCGAGCAGCGCCGGGATCAACGACAGCGTCAGGAAACCGTGCGCCACAGGACCGCCGAACGGTGACTCGCGCCGCGCCCGCTCCGGGTCGACGTGAATCCATTGATGATCGCCGGTCGCTTCGGCGAAACGATCGACGCTCGCCTGATCCACCGTCAGCCATTCGCTCACGAGCGGCTCGGCGCCCACCAACGCGCCCAGGGCCGTGGCGCTGCCGAACGTTGCGGCAGCAGGCGCCGCGCTGTCCGTCATGACGCGGCGCCCGGATTGCGCAGGCCGAACAGTCCCTTCGAGCGCACCGTGATCACGGTTTCGCCATGCTGATTGATGCCCTCCCACTGCGTCGACACGATGCCGCGATCGGGCTTGCTCTCCGAGATGCGCTTGTCGAGCACGGCGTTGATCATGGTGATCGTGTCCCCGACACGCACCGGCTTCAACCAGCGAATTTCGTCGATACCGGGCGAGCCCATCGACGTGGAACCCGCGAACGCGTTGCGCACCAGCATGCCCATCATGACCGAACAGGTATGCCAGCCACTCGCCACCAAGCCGCGGAACGGCGATTCGGCAGCCGCGGCTTCATCCAGATGAAACGGCTGCGGATCGAACTTCTGTGCAAACTCGACGATCTCTTCGCGCGTGAACGTATGCTTGCCGATTTCGACGCTCGTGCCGACTATCAAGTCCTCGTAACTCAAACCCATCGCCGCACCTCCTTGTATCCGATTCGAATGTCTGATCAGGCTTCGGCAGTCACGAAGCCGGGTAGCGCGGCGAACCGCGCGAGATGGTGATCGACATCGCCCAATGTGGTTTCGATGATTGCAAGCCGCTTGAACAGATGCGCCGCGGCCACTTCGTTCGTGACGCCCATGCCGCCGTGCAACTGAACCGCCTGTTGGCCGACGAACCGCGCGGCCTGACCGACCCGCGCCTTCGCGGCGGAAACCGCGCGGCGACGTTCGTCCGCATCCGTGCTGGCATAGCGCATCGCGGCCAGATACGTGACAGAACGCGCCTGTTCGGCGTGAATCAGCATCTCGACCATACGGTGCTGCAACGCTTGAAACCGCGCGATCGGCTGGCCGAACTGCTGGCGCGTCTTGGTGTAGTCGACGGTGGCGAGGTTCAAGGCATCCAGCGCGCCGATCGCCTCGGCGCACAACAGCACCGTGCCGTAATCCGCGATATGTTCGAGCGCGGCCGCGCCGGCGTGTTGGCCGGCAAGCCGGCGCGCGGGCGTGCCGTTGAATTCGAGTGTGGCGGCACGCTGGCCGTCGATCGTGCGGTAGTCCGTGATCTTGACGCCAGCCGCATTGCGCGCCACGACGAAAAGCGCGATCTCGCCGTTCAGCCGGGCCGGCACGATCCAGTGATCCGCTTGCGCGCCGTGCTGCACTACAGACTTCGTGCCGGTGAGTGTCAACTGCTCGCCATGGCCGCTTGCGGCTGTCTCGACCGCGAACAGGTCGTAGCGTGCGTGCGGTTCGTGAAATGCCACCGCCAGTTTGATCTCGCCTTGAGCCGCGCGTTCGAGCAGCGACGCGTCTTCGCCCTGATCGCTACCTGCGAGGCGCAACGCCTCGATGCCGACCGCAGTCGCCCAATAAGGCTCGACGACCAGCGCGCGACCGAGTTCCTGCATAACCACCAGCATGTCGATCGGGCCGCCGTTGAAGCCGCCTTGCGCTTCCGGCACCGGCAACGCCGTCAGGCCCAGTTCGGCAAACGCGGCCCAATGCGCGTCCGACACGCCGGTTTCCGATCTCACGATCGCCTGGCGCGCTTCGAACCCGTAGCTTTTGTCCAGATAGCGGCGCAGCGCGTCGGCGAATTGCTGTTGTTCGTCGTTGAAAGTGAAGTCCATGCGCCGCTCCTCAAAGTCCGAGAATCATCTGCGCGATGATGTTCTTTTGAATTTCGTTCGAGCCGCCGTAAATCGACGTCTTGCGGAAGTTGAAGTAGTAAGCGGCCAAGGGCGCGGCATCGTCGTCGCCGGCCACGCTGTGTTCGCGTTCGCCTTCGAGGAACGGTACGTCGAACGGTGCGGCGAGTGGGCCGACCGCTTCGAACATCAGTTCGGTCAGCGCTTGCTGCACTTCCGTGCCCTTGATCTTCAGCATCGACGCTTCCGGTCCCGGTCCACGTCCACCGGTTTCATTCGCGACCACGCGTTGCACGGTGACTTCGAGTGCCATCAACTCGATCTCGAGGCTCGCGACTTTCGCGGCGAACACCGGGTCTTGCAGCAGCGGCTTGCCGTTCTTTTTCTGATTCAACGCAAGCCGTTTCAGGAAAACGAGTTCGCGCTTCGACTGGCCGACCCGCGCGATGCCTGTGCGCTCGTGGCCGAGCAGATACTTCGCGTAAGTCCAGCCGCGATTTTCTTCGCCGACCAGATTTTCGACCGGCACCTTCACGTCTTCGAAAAAGACTTCGTTGACTTCGTGATCTTCGTCGAGCGTAATGATCGGCCGCACAGTGATGCCCGGCGTTTTCATGTCGATCAGCAGGAACGAGATGCCCTCCTGCTTTTTGGCACCGCTGTCCGTGCGCACGAGGCAGAACATCATGTCGGCGTACTGGCCAAGCGTGGTCCATGTTTTCTGACCGTTGACCACGTAATGGTCGCCGACGCGCTCGGCGCGTGTGCGCAGCGAGGCCAGATCGGAACCCGAGCCCGGCTCGGAATAGCCCTGGCACCACCAATCCGTGCCATCGAGAATGCGCGGCAAATAATGGCGCTTCTGCGCTTCGTTACCGTACTTCATCAGCACGGGCGCCACCATGGAAACACCGAAAGGCAGCACGGACGGCGCGCCGATGCGCGCGCACTCTTCGTCCCAGATGTGCCGCTGAGTCGCGTCCCAGCCCGGGCCGCCATATTCTTTCGGCCACGCGATCGCCGACCAGCCGCGCGTGCCGAGCAGCTTGTGCCAGCCGGCGAAGTCTTCGCGGGTAAGACGCTTGTGATTGAGTACTTTGTCGCTCAACTCGCGAGGCAGATTCGCTTCGAGCCAGGCGCGGATGTCCGCGCGGAACGCGTTATCAGCGGCAGAATAGTCCAGATTCATGCGTCGTGTCTCCTGGCCGCCACCACCCGCCGCCAGTGAGCCACTGCGCTATTGCAGCGGTTCCTTCAAGGCAGCCGGGACCGGTAGCGGCATCACTTCGATGCCTTCTTCGACCAAGGCTCTCGCGTCTTCCGGTGTCGTGACACCGCGAATATTGCGTGCAGGCGCTTCATTGTAGTGAATTCGCCGTGCTTCCTCGGCGAAGCGGTCGCCCACGTTCTCGGTCTTTTCCAGTACCTCGCGCAAGGCACGCATCACACGCGCCTGCATTTCCCCTGCGCCCGCTGGCGCTTTCGTTTCGGTCGCACCCGACAGGTTCAGGCGCGGCGCCGAAGGCAAACGGCTCACCTCGTTCGCGCCGCAGATCGGACATTCGACGAGCTTGCGGGACTGCTGCGATTCAAAGTCATCAGCCGAAGCGAACCAGCCTTCAAACCGATGGCCATGCGGACACTGTAAATCGAGGACCTTCATGTGGAATCAGGGCTTGCGTGCCAGTTTAGCGCAAAACGGAAATTTGTGAACGGTCGTTCGTAAAAATTTACGGACGAAGGCGCCGACGTCGGAGGTCGCTGACAATTCGGACGCGGTGGGCGATTTTAACGCTTTGCGCAAACGCCTGCCGAAGGTGTTCCGGAAGACAGATGGGCTTGGCGGTCACAAACGTCTGCGCGCCTTCGCACGCTGGCCGCCGCCCTGCTTCTATGCCACGAGACATTCCAGTTGACGACCAAGCCGCGGTTCGAGCTCGCGTGCCTCTTTAGCGAGGTTGATCTGCTTGACCGCTCTCGCGATGTCGAACACGTCTGCCTTGATTTCATAACCGCCGCGCGCAGCGAGCCAATCAAGGATGTCCGACAGATGCCATACCGATGCACTGCCCTCGTGGACCGGCGGCGGAAAATCAATTGCGTGGCTCAGCATCAGCTTGCGCATGTTTTGCCGCGACACACCAGCGACTTCGGCGACGTCGGTGAGGCCGACAAAATCGGGCACCGCCTCGACGAGACGTGCTGTCGGCACCACGCGCTTGATGTCCTGCAGAGCACTGACCAGCGCCTCGAATGCGGACTCGCCTTCGCGCGTAAAAAACAGCGCGATGCGGCCCGGTTGTCCGACGCCGACGGTCGCATCGTCGCACCCGGCCTCGCCCAGGCGCTCGACGATCGCGTCAAGATCGCAGTCTTGCGCCGCGAGCCGGTACTTCAAGGTGAACACATATTCCATAAGTTACTCCTGCCTTCGATCAGCCCAAGGCTTCGCCAACAGAACGCTTCTGCTACCGGCGAGCCGTACAGTTGTCGACGATGCGCCGCAGATGTCGGGCGTGGTTGCCGGGATTCCTCGGCGTGCTCCAGACGCTCGATATGCAGAACTCGCCGCACCGACACTCCGCGTCTTTATCAGGACAGTACATTTTTCCCCAGGCGTGGCCTTTGCCGCCGCCCTGAACACGCCAGCCATTTCTTTCGGCATACGCCAACGCCGCTTCGACCTCTTTCGTAGAGTGGGTTCCTCGAACCATCTAATGTCCTCCAATTTAGCGAGAGGCGCGCGCCGGAGGTATAGGTAAGAAAAAACCGCCGCCCCAAAAAAAAAAAAAAAAAAAAAAAAAACAAA
>NZ_JARESO010000072.1:0-35132 GCF_046030175.1 Paraburkholderia sp. RL17-373-BIF-A | reverse complement strand
GTGCAAGCCGACTTCGGGAGGCCTGCTCCCATCTTTGATACAGCATCACAAGCTCTCACTTGTGTTCGTGACACACCACAGCAGTAGACTTTGATGTCAGTCGCCACGGTGAAGCGTTTATGGCCAGCCATATCTTTGCCCCGCTCCCAGGTCAGCGATCTACCTTCAGGCAACGGCAAAAAGAAAGTTCATCGTCGAAGAGCGCGCGGGTCGCCCAAAATTGCGCGGCAATACCGTCGCGGCGCGACTGGATTTTCCCTCCTTCGTGGATGTATGAGGCCGTCACATCGACATTGCGCCACAACCCGCGCCGGTATTCGAGACTTCCGGCATTGGCCGACTCGGAGTTGTCGCTGTTCAGGATGGTCTTGCCAAACGCCGGGTCAATCCGCGCTCGGATAGGCGACCACCCCTCCGAACCTCCGGTGGAAACCACCAGAAGGCAGGCTGGCAAGCAGGTCCAAGCCGACCTTGCTGCCAGCGAATGGATGATCGGTAGCGGTAACCAGCATGTCGCGCTCTTCGCACAGCGTCTGTTCGCGAAGCCGCGGCGGCACGTCCGAAAACGAACCAAGCGCAATCTCTATGCGACCCCATCTATCTGCGTAGTCAAGTCAATTCTGCTAACCGGCAATAGCGTGACACTTGCGCGCGGCGCAGCGATCGCCGTGGCCCGGAAGAATTGGGACAATACGACACCGGTCATGTTAGTCGGTCGCGGCGATACAGAAATGCCGGCCGGTGCCACCAGGGTCGAACTGCTTCGGGCCAACCGCGCGCTCGATCGTGACGAGCCGATCTCTCCCGAGTGGTGCCATGTCTAGCGCGCGCCGTCGGCTCCATACCGTTGGCTGTTCGTACAAACAGCTCATTATTGAAGAATTTGAAGAATGCTCGCAGTCGTGGTAGCGCGTGACTGACTGCCGACGGACTGAGGTTGATCGCTTCGCTTGCGCGAAGCACGTTGCGGTCGCGGAGGATAGCGTCAAGGACCCGCATCCAATTCAAATCTAGATTACCATCGTCAACTCTCGCGCGAGTGTCACCGGTCCATAGCAGGTTGCTCTGTGTGACACGCATTCTCTCTTTTCTATGTAGGCTGTCCTCAGAGGAAAGAGCTTCCCCTAAATGCCTCGGCGATGCTCACTGCGAGCGTGATCGGAAGCAAGAAGCTAAAAAGCTCAGCCTTCCCAAAGCGAGTTCAGGATGACGCTACATAAATTCACTCGCTGAAAGTTCGGGTCTTTATGAGCGAGAAAGTCGTCGTTGAAGGTGCCGAACGTACTGGCCGGTCGATGCTTCATACTTTGATAGAAGGCATCGATCATCTCGTTGGCGAAATCGGATTGCCGCGGATAGGCGGAGATCACTGCGGCACGTTGCTCGTCTGTGAAGTGCTCAAAGCCCCGCCCTGCCACATCCATCCCCGCGCCGGCCTGTACCAGGGCGATCTCAGGGTGCATGTGCTCTGGGATTCCAGGCGTCGTATGGAGAGCGACTGCGGCCCAAACCTTATCGATGTCGGCTTCGGTGACGTGATGGCTGCGCAGAAAATCACGCGCGGCGTTGGCGCCGTCCACTTCGAAGCGAAGTTGGCTCTCACCATAGATCGACGTCAGACCAATGTCGTGGAACATAGCGGCGACATACAGCAGTTCCGGATCGAAGACCAAACCCCTTCGTTGCCCAAGTAGAGCGCCCCAAAAGTAGACACGAGCAGAGTGGCTGAAAAGCAGTTCGCTTTCGGTGTCGCGAATCAGCTCGGTCGCTTCGCGCGCCAATTTGGTGTCCGGGATCTGAATGCTGGAAGTTCCATTAATTGACACAGTTGTATCTCCCTGATCTTGTTCAAGGTCGCTTGTCTCATGGATGCCGGATCATCGCTTCGGTTGATCGTTATCCTTGGAGCAAGACATGCCTCGAGTTTTAGGAGAAAAGCGCAGGCCTGCCAAATCGACTTCGTATTTCAATTCCAAACCGCTACGTACCAGCGCGACTTCAGATCGGAATCGATTGGCGGTCTTGCTACGGAAAGGCTACGCTCGTTTTGAGCCATCAAACAGTACAAGGAACGGAGATTCAGAATTTACCATCAGAAATACGGCCTCCTTCCGGATTCGCGCCGCGCTCGCATTCTATTTTTGCCATTTACTTCTCGCTGCAGGACCTCGCTTTTCGCACAGATCAAGCAAGTGAGCAGATCCGCTGTGAACTATTGCCAGGCCACTGAGTCTCCGGCCCGAACGGATGGCGGAAGCGGACACTCAGTTCCCAAAGTTCGAACGCTGATCTACTGTCCGCCAGTCGCCCATATGCCAGAGGCGCGATAGCTTGATCGACGGGCCGCAACATCCGTCCGATGGACGCCCGATCGAGAATCCGCACACCGTCGTATTGGAGGTCGTTGGCGACCCCGGCCAGGCTCCGCGCTCTTTTGACGTTCCATCCCTTGAGACAATGATCCTTCCGTAAACACTGAAAACAGGCTTGCTTCGCGCTTGCATAGTGCGGCCTGTACGGCCGTTGATCAGCCGACATCGCCAATATTGTTCGCGAAAGCTTGTTAGCCATCGCGACGATCACAACGTTTAATGGGCGTCGCCGATACATATCCCTCGCTTACTGATTCCTTGTAGCTTGATCGTTCCGCCGGAACCGGTCTGCCCCGGCACAAGTCCGAGCCAGGCTGCGAACTGGCGACCGGACTTAAAGGTGTTGGCTTGATCCATTGTTGGCACTGCAGCTGTTGCTAGATCAGGATGATCAACCACTTCTCAAATTCGTTTGCAATCTCGGCACAACCAATCATCGGTCGCTCACATCGAATCTATGCCGCGGGTGGGGGCGTTCGTATCATTCAAGTGAAATCCTGTGGCGGCTTGATGCCGTTTCGACCGTCGTTCGCGAAAAATCCGGTCGCCGGATTGCGAGATACCTCAGATGGGCCAGATAGCCGGCGTGCCCTGATCACCCGGCGACATACTTTGCTGCCTATGGATTCAGGTAGACTTCCGTTTGGATACTGTCGGCACGTCGAACGTGCCCCCGCACCGCTGGCGGCCGGCATCTGCCCAGCCGGTCGGCGCAAACCTTCCTATTCACGGATTCAGGCAATGGACAAGACGCTTTCGCGGCTATCGAGCGACGTTCCCGGACTCGACGAAATCTGCGGCGGTGGGCTGGTCGCAGGATCGTCCTACATATTCCAGGGACGCCCCGGGGCGGGAAAGACGATTCTGGCCAACCAGATCGCGTTCGCCCAGGCCAGGGAAGGACGCAAGGTCCTCTACGTCACGCTGCTGGCGGAATCCCATGACCGGCTGTTCCAGTCGCTCTCAACGCTCGAGTTCTACGACTCCACGCGTATCGGGAAGGAACTGACTTACCTCAGTCTTTTTCGCACCCTGCGCGACGACGGCCTCCCTGCCCTCGTCGCGATGTTGCGCGGCGAGCTTGCACGACTGAATGCAAGCATGCTCGTGCTGGACGGACTACTGAATGCGCGCGAGATCGGCCAAACCAACCTTGATGTAAAGACCTTTGTCGCGGAGCTGCAGGGGCATGCGGCATTCACGGGCTGCACCGTGCTTTTCCTGACGAGCGCCCGCATCGACGAGTCCAGTCCGGAACACACGATGGTTGACGGGGTGCTGCAGCTCGAAGAAAGCCTTTTTGCGCCGCGCACAGTGCGCCGGATACGCGTCGCGAAGTCGCGCGGCAGCAATGCCTTGGGTGGCATGCACCTTTTCGAAATCAGCCGTCGCGGCATTGACGTCTACCCTCGACTGGAAGCGTCCCTTGCCACACCATCGGGCCCGGACCAACCGAGCGCGGGAACGCTCAGCACGGGCACGGACGGGCTCGATGAACGCCTGAACGGCGGGCTGCCGGGCACTTCGGTATCCGCGATCGTCGGGCCGGCAGGCAGTGGCAAGACGACCTTCGGTATCGGGTTTTTGCGGCTTGCCACACCCGAGCTTCCGGCCGTTCATTTCGGCTTCTACGAGACGCCTGAGCGTCTGTCCGCGAAAGCCGCGGCGCTGGATATCGACGTGGCGGGACTGATTCAATCGAACGCGCTGAGAGTTCTCTGGCGCCCGCTCACAGAAAACCTGCTCGACAAGCTTGCCTACGACCTGCTGGCCGCCGTTCGCGAGACGCGCGCCCACAGGCTATTCATCGATGGGCTGGCCGGTTTCGAGCGCGCCACGGTCGAATCGCATCGCATGGTCGAGTTTTTTGCCGCGCTGACCAACGAACTGCGCAGCATGGGAGTGACAACGGTCTGCACCTGGGAAGTCAAGGAATTGTCCGGGCCTTGGGTTACCAATCCGTCGCCCGAAATCCTGAGCCAGATCGATAACGTAATTGGCATGCAGCATGCGATGATGGACGGCACGCTGCGTCGCACCCTTTCGGTTCTGAAGGTTAGGGACAGCCAATTCGACACGTCGGTTGCAGAAGTTGCCATCGCAGGGTCCGGAGTCGGCCTGCATGTGACTGGCGTAATGCCGGGCGCGGCCACCGGCTCGGTGACCGGGCGCAAGGCGGACGGCCGGTAGGCGCGGGCCGAGCAAATGGCTACCCTGGTTGTCGCCGACGACGAATCGCTGGTCACCGATTTCCTGACGTTCCTGCTGGAATGCGAAGGACACGCCGTCCATGTCGCCAGCAATGGCAGGCAGGCACTTAAGGTCATCGACGAGGTGCGGCCCGCGCTCATCATCACCGACCTCATGATGCCGGTTATGCCGGGTCTGCAGCTTGCTCAAACGTTGCGGGAAAGTGCTAAGTTCAGTCACTTGCCGATCATCCTGTGCAGCTCAGTCGCCGATCCGGTTGCGCAGCACGAACTGCACCTGTTCACGGCGATACTTCGGAAGCCCTATCCGCCGGCCCGGCTGATCAACCTCGTCAACGAGAATATCGACGCAACGGGATGATCCGGTCGGTGGCGGTCGTCAGCAATGGTTGCGAATGGGTCTTGGCTCATGTGACGTTGCGGAGGGCTCTGGATCCTGTTTACCGCATTGGCTTCGAGCGATCCATGACGCGTATCCTTCTTGTTGATGACGAACCCGAGTTGCTCGAAGCGTGGAGTTTCGCGCTCGAGTACGTCGGCTACGACGTCGAGCGGGCGCGCGACGGGCAGGAGGCACTCGGACATATGAAGCGCCAGGCGCCTGAGCTCGTCATCACCGATCTGATGATGCCCGGCATGAATGGAGAGGATCTATGCCGGACCATTCGACAAAGACCTCAATGGGCACACATTCCAATCGTGTTACATACCTCGGCGCATGTCGGTACGCCCGTCGTCGAGAGGTTATGGGACTCGGTTCTCCGGAAGCCGGCACGGCTGGAAGTTTTCCTCGCAACCATTGAAAACCTGATCCGGGGTTGACAGGGATATGCATCTCATACCGCACATTCCGCCGCATATCAGTCGCATCCGGCAGACATGCCAAAGTGTCGCTCGCGCGCCGGCGCCGCCACGGGGAGTTTGATGATGCCAGACGCTGGTGTGTTCGAGCGTCTCGCCGAACCCTACCTTCTGCTCGACTGCCAACTCGCGCCCGTTGCGGCGAACGGCGCGTGGCGCGCACGATTTGGCGCAGACGCCGATGATTCACACGGCGTAGCGGCGCACCGGTCGGAACTGGACCCGCTGCATAAAGAACTCATCCGTTCAGTTTCGACCGGTCTGTGCGCGGGGCAGAATCGCCTGTCACCGTTGGTCCTCCTCGAAAGCAGGGCGAGTGCGGAAGGCGATACCTGTCGGCGGCCGCGCTACTGGCAGGTGTTCGCTTCGTTCATCCCAGCAACAGAGTGCGAACCGGCGCTCGTTGCGTTGCGCTATGACGACGTCACGGCGCGCGGACTCGCCAGCGAGGAACCGGCGAACGAAGGGACAATGATGCGGCCGAACATCCGGCGGCAATCCTCACCCGATGGACAGCCACAAACCCGGTACGACAGTCCCGTCACCCAGCTCGGCGAGATGCTCGCGCTCGTGGGCGTCGGCGTCTGGGAAATGGAAGCTCCGACAGGCGGCATCCGGTGTAGTGAGCAGTGTCTGCGTCATTTCGGCGTAGCGCAATCCGCGGACGTCAGCAGCGAATGGCTGCTGGGCGGCCTGCCGGCCGATATCGCAGCAAATCCGGCTGCGCCTGAAAGCGGACGTCCCTTCGAGCTTGAACGGAAGTCGCCGGACGGATGTCACTGGATCCTCCTACGCGGCATCGGCAGGTTCAATAGCGACGGAACCATGCAATCCGTGGCTGGTATTACGCACGACCTGACCTCGCGCAAGCAACGCGAGCTTGAGCTTGACGCTCTTGCAACCGCGGAGCGGTCCGCGCGCGAGCGCAGCGAGATGCTGGCGCGCACGACGGATCAGTTCATCGCCGCGGTAAGCCACGAGCTTCGATCACCGCTTAACGCTGTCGTTTCCTGGGCGGAGTTGCTGCAACTTGCCATGGACCCATCGCACGTTGCTCGAGCCGGCGAAGCCATCCGCCGCAACGGCAGACAGTTGTCGCACATGGTCGACGATCTGCTCGATAGCGGCGCAATTGCGACCGGCAAGCTCTCGGTGAATCTCCAGCCCGTCGACCTCGGTGCACTGGCCACGATGGTCGCCGAGGATGTCCGCAAGCTCGCGCAGCACAAAGGTTTGCAATTGCATGCTCCAGACATATCGCCCTGCCTTGTCATGGCGGACGAGAGCCGGATGAAACAGGTCATGTGGAACCTTCTGGCCAACGCCGTCAAATTCACCGACGTCGGCGAAATCGAAGTGTCGGTCAGGGCCGCGCAGGGTTACGCGGAAATGTCTGTACGCGATACAGGACGCGGCATCGAAACCGACGCGCTACCGCTAGTATTTGACCGCTTCGAGCAGATTGCGCCACAAGCGAGCGGACGTGTGGGCGGACTAGGCCTCGGCCTGTGGCTGGCAAAACATATTGTCAGCCTGCACGGAGGATCTATCGCCGTTGCGAGCGGCGGCCCGGGTTGCGGGGCCATCTTCACAGTCAGGATTCCGCTGGCATCCACCGGCCGCTGAGTTCGCGGCAGCGCCTCGGCTGCCAGGCACTGGCGTTGCTGCGAAGTGGAAATACTCCAGGAGAGAGCTTTGAACCTGAGCCTTCGGACCCGGTGAGCGCGCCGATCAACGCTACGGAGCCCTTGGTGACGGGGACGTCATCCAGAAGCAAGATGGTACGATCGAAAAGCGCCCGCACGGCAATACGGACGAGACGCTCGTACCGAAAGGAAGGGGCAACCCACAGGAAGGTCCGTACGTGCCGGAACACCACGGCGTAGACCCGGACACGAGCCCCGACCCTAGCGATCACCCCGGGGGCAAGTCAGACCTCGGTGCCTGATGGGCGGCGTCGGGCCGCTTCGCCGCGGGAACGACACGTCGCCTACCCCTGACAGGTGTCAAGCGAGAGTCGGCCCGGGCACTCGGCGTGTCCGGAGCGGGTCCTCGTCGGGGTTGTTGTCGCCGGCGAAAAGCCGCCGGCGATTCCGACTGAAGCTACGGGCGATCTTCCTTCGCGACTGCCGCATCCTGCCCCGCGCCAAGGTCGGCGCCGGTCACCGGATCTGTCTCAGTAGCAGAGGCCGTTCTCGATGCCATCGCGCTCAACACTTCGACATCTTCCTGTGAGACCTGGACGCTGGCAAGGCCATCACCCCCGTCGACCGCAGGCTGCGGCTGCTCGACGAAGTCCCAACCCGGCCCTTCATTCCATGGACCGCGCGGCGCGTCATCGCCGTCGGACATGTTGTAATACACGTTTGTAAATTCAGGAACGCCTGGCAATTTCCCTTGCGGGAAATTTGGCTGGATCGAGTGCAGGGCTTTCTCAAACGACTTCTGATGCGCAATTTCGCGGGTCATCAGAAAACCGAGCGCTTCCTTGATACCCGGATCATCGGTCACGTTGATCAACCGTTCATAGACGATCTTCGCACGGGCTTCCGCAGCAATGTTCGATCGCAGATCTGCTGTGGGCTCGCCAATGGTGTCGATGTAGGCCGCCGTCCAGGGCACGCCCGCCGAGTTCGTTAGTGCGGGGCCGCCACCGTAGAGCAGCGCGGTCGTGTGCGAGTCGTTACCACCTCCAGTCAGCGAGCGATAGAGCTCCGCTTCTTTTTCCACGCCTTCTGCCAGTTGCCCTTTCGCGCCCTTGTTTAGCATGGCAACGATGGAGCCGATGATTTCCAGGTGACTGAGTTCTTCGGTCGCGATATCGAACAGCATGTCACGCCGGCCCGGATCGTCCTCGCTTACCGCCTGGGTAAAATACCTGCACGCGGCGGCCAGTTCGCCCTGCGGACCGCCAAACTGTTCGAGCAGGAGATTGGCAAGGCCCGGATTCGGTGCCGCTACACGGACGGTGTACTGCAGTCGCTTGTTGTGAACAAACATCGCATCTCTCCAAAAAATAAAGTGGGTTCCGTCAGAAGCGAATCCCCTGCAGAGCGGGGAATACATCGGACGGGCTAGGTGTCGTTGGAAACAAGGCTGCGGCCGATGACGAACGCATATGCGGAATGTCCCGGACCCGGGTCTCAGAGCGATCGCTCCGGCGTGACGTGCGCGCAGGAACGCAACGGTGATAGGCCTGCGAGCGTCGGTCTCGCATGCGTCGTGCCCGAAGGATGAAGCGCAGGACAAGCTCAATTCACTTCTCATCACGTTCGCTTCCGACGCCGAACGGCGGAAACGGGCCGCAACGTGCAATGTGCCGCGTGGCAGTTGTCCGAAGAGTCGTCCAGGCGGCATGCGCCTTGCGCGTTGCTGAACGTCCCCAGACGCAAGGGACAGCGGTTGCACGCGGCTCGCTAACGTGGGCCGTCTTTTTGCTTCTCGGAGGTTTGGCACGTGCGTTGCGCCTTGCCTGTCGCACGCCATGCCCCGTACCGTGCACGGGCGAACATCAAATTCACTACTTGATCCGGAAGAAAAAATGAAGATCAACGTGAAAGAAATGATGATGATCGGCGCCCTTTGCGCAGGAATCAACCTTGTATAGGCAGGTGGGACTGCGCAGACACAGGCCGCCTCGACGACCGCAGCCAACCCGCTGGTACAGGTCGACAAACACTTTGTTCAGGCCGCGTCCATGCCCATTGGCGACCGAGATCGACGCATCGAAACCTGCGACCAGCAATTACAGCGGCAAGGATGTGAAGTCGTTCGCGCGTCACATGATCCTCGACCACACGAAGCTGACCGTTCAGCTGAAAATGGCGGCACCTCATGGCGTCGCGGTGCCCAAGGACAATTCAGACACCGCAGTCCTCGACTCGCTTAGACCGCTCAAGGGTGCCGACTTTGACATAGCCTACATAACAAAGGTTGGCCTCGAAGGGCACCAGCAGGCTATCCCGGCTTTTGAGAAAGAAGCCTCAGATGGCCAGAATGCCGAGCTGGCGAAGGCTGCACAGACAGCGTTGCCCACGATCAAGGAGCACTATCAGATGGCGCAACAGCTCGCTTCGAAGAAAGGTGTCGTCCAGTAACGGCCGTTTTCCGTTGCGCGTGCAGAAGCGCGGTCTGACACTGCCTCGCGGCTCACAGCTTTTTGCGGGGGACTAGCAGTCGTCCGCCGCGCCGTCCCGCCCCTTCCCATCCGCCGCGCCATCGACGAGTCCCTGCGAACGCTGTTCATCCGCGAGTTCGGCTTCGACTAGACTTCTCGCCCTCCGCCAGTACTCGTCCGCACATCCTTCCATGCTGCCGTCGTCCTGCCAGAGCTCATACGCTTTGGCCCGGATGCGCTCCTCAACCGTCGCTGTGTGCATGCACAACTCCTCGGTCGTAGCCCGTTGGTGTCAACTATAGATCGTCGTTGTGACAATGGCAGTTCGACCACTGCGATGTGTACGGCTGCCAATCCGTGTTATCGCTGAACCCGAGAGCCTGGCGATCCTACCGATTCGGATGTATAGATCAGGACGCTCATTGAGTCGATGGTTCCGAGTGGCGCCGCGGATGTCGCGCATATCGGGCATGGTACACCCGAGGGCTGCAAGACGTTTTCCCGCCTGAACCCGAACGGATGTCTGCATCGCCACCCGAAACTGATCAGCCTTATCCATGTCGGGCTCAGCGAGCTCAAGCGCACGCTCGTAAAGATTATCGTCGATCGTAACGGTGGTTCGCATGTTGATCCCCCTTTTGATACTACCTTCGATGCATCCCAGACGGCCAGTCTCGGGAAACTGCAGCAGCTGCCTGACTTGCTCACGAATCCGATCATCCAGGACGACGGCCGCGTATGGACTGTCCTCTTCGACATAATCAAAAATCGCGTCGCGATCCTCTATTGCGAAATCGGACCATTCAAGCCTCACGCGGTCACCTTTGCTGGCTTCGCGACGGCCGCGCCAGCTGGCCGTCGTCGCAGTGAGAGCAGAAATTTCGATTCCGGCGCCGGGTTTGACTCGAACCATTCGCCCTGGTCTCCGTGGAGCGTCGACGTCGTGGTCAATGTCATGGGCGACGTCCTGGCCAGAAGGCATTCTGACATCGGAACTGGCGCCGATAATCCGCCCGACCTGATCGCAATCGTGCGCCGTTAACCGCATCCTTGAACGCCTTGCCCGCCGAAAACTCGACGGTCGTGGCGACGCGCACCGGTGGAAAACGAGCCGAAGCCAATCAACTGCACCGTCTTGCCCTTCGTCAGTTCACCGGTGATCGCCGAGATCACCGTGTCGATCGCCTCTCCCGTGGCGGCCTTGTTGCCGCCCGTCTTCGCCGCGACCGCGTCCACTAGTTCCTGCTTGTTCATGGTTTAACCCGTTGAGCGAGTGGAAATCCCGTCACCCTGGCTCTCGGCGGGCCTTCATGCAACGGCGGCCACTGCTCTGCCACACCCCGGCGTCTGTGCCCCCGGGCCGAATCCGGCATGCTGGCGTGGCGAACGCCGGGCGAACTGTACACGTGCAAAGCTGGTCGCCGCTCCGGTCAAGGTCAACAGCTATGGGTCAGTCCTGCAGGCTCCCTGGCCCGTTGGACAGGGTTAAAAGGCCATCGAGTTCGCTGGTCGCCGACTCTCCGCCCCCTGATGGCCCGCAGCCTCGCGCCTGCGGGCGAGCCGGGCGCCGGAGGCGTCACTCCGCCCGTCCGCCGACGCCCTCTCCCCGGAACCAGGTGAGTGATCGCAACCGAAGGGTTTCCCACTTGCGCCAGTGAAACCACGCCGAATCCGGGTGAGCGTCCGGCATGCGACCCGCGGGCGTCGGGAAGTAAGCAGCTCAGGCGTACGAAGCCGCGTCAACGGCAGGGCCGGCCGCGACTCCCTCTCGCCGCTTCGTGCGGATCACGCGGTTTGTGCGCGGTATGAGCAGCAACGAGTACCCGGTAACTGGCACCATTATGGCACCGCCGCGCGGGCCTCGACTCGCGTGATCGCGGCCCGCGGCTAGATGATTGGCGCACCGCCCGTTACCGCGATCGTCGCGCCCGAGACATAGCTGGCTTCATCCGACGCGAGCATCACGTAAACAGCCGCCAGTTCTGCCGGCTGTCCAGGCCGCTTCATCGGCACCTGCTGGCCGAACTTCTCGACCTTTTCCGGCGGCATCGTCGACGGAATCAGCGGTGTCCAGATCGGCCCCGGGGCCACGCAGTTCGCGCGAATACCCTTTTCCGCAAGCAACTGCGCAAGACCGCCCGTGAAGTTCTGTATCGCGCCCTTTGTGGTCGCATAAGCGATCAACCCGGGGTTCGGGTGATCCGCATTTATCGACGACGTGTTCAGAATCGCACCGCCCTGCTTCATGTGCCTCACCGCGGCCCGCGTAATCCTGAACATTGCGCCGATGTTGGTATCGAAAGTCTTGTCCCACTCCTCGTCGGTGATTGCGTCGAGCGACGGATAGGTCATCTGGTACGCGGCGTTGTTCACGAGCACGTCGAGCCGCCCAAACGCCTCGACCGCGCGTTCCACGATCTCGTTGCAGTGCTCGCGGCTCCTGATATCGCCGCGCAACAGCACCGCTTTGCGTCCAGTTTCCTCGACCCACCGCGCGGTTTCGCGTGCATCGTCGTCTTCATCCAGGTAGGCTATCAATACGTCGGCTCCTTCACGCGCAAACGCGATAGCGACGGCCCGGCCGATGCCGCTGTCGCCGCCAGTGACAATCGCCGCCTTGCCGGCGAGACGGCCAAACCCCTTGTATGAGTATTCGCCGTGATCCGGCCTGGGCGTCATGTCGGCGGTGCGACCGGGTGTCTGGTTCTGCTGCTGCGCCGACATAGGCGGTGTGGGACGTTCGGTCTCAGTCATGACGATCTCCTGGTGAGGGGTCCATTGCGCCGATCTACGTTCACGTAGCGCTGCAAACGCATAGACGAGCAACCCCTGGGCCCGGGGCGCTGGCCGAAGCGTTCACAGGGGCTGAAGCATTCTGGATACGGTGATTTGCGCGCCCCCGCTGGCGTCGGCGCGCTGAGACATCGCCTGCTGCTTCAATGGAACGGCCGCCGCAGCTTCATAATTCATTATTGTCTGTGCCGGGGCGATCCGTGATCCAGAACGTTTCCCGGTCCTAACCTCCTCGCGCGCCTGCGCACATCGAGTACTGCATAATTCGCACGACTGGCCAGAAAACACCAGCAAAGAGTCGCGGGTTCCTTTATGCGCGCGTCAGAGTGAAGCCGGGACTCGCCGTAGGGCGAAATCGGCCAAGGGAACATCAGGTAACAGTGGCCGCATCGAAATAGCGAGACGTAACGGCACCCGCGCTGCCTTTTCGGTCAGATGGCGGCGACAGCCTCCGCCGAAGCTCGTGATCACGTGTCCGTATTGCCCTGCGAGGCTGTCAGTTCACGCGAGGTCTCAACCGCCTCCGATACCTTGTTGCACTTTGCCGGTGCCCCCGCACGCCTTGCACTGCTCCCCTTCTATTTTGCCGGTGCCGTGGCACGCGCGGCATAAGTCTTCGCCCGTGCCGGGTGCGTCGGCTGGCGCTTCGTCACCCGGATTCATCGGATCGCCACCCTGATTGACGTCTTGCATGATTCTCTCCTTCGCTTTAGCGTCCATGGATGCTGTACACCGCGGCTCGCATCAGCTTTGGCTCGCGCGCTTCGCACGCACGCTCACCTGACTTCGCATCGGATTCGGCTTGGGTACGGCTCTTGAGTTCGGCAGGCAGGTGCATGCCGCTGCGGCGCGGCCCGTAGGCAAACCGCGACGCTCTCTTCTAGTTTGCGCATCGGACGTGCCTGTCAACCGCCGATAGTAGTGGCCGGGTGAAACGCGCCGAAGCGTCGGGCATAGATCATTCAATGGCGTTCGGCGGTGCAGGCTCAGTACATGGGCCGGCTCGGGGCGGCGCCGTGCCAGTCATTTTTGATTCGTGGGCGGTTGCGTTTCACCTTCATCAAGGATCTTTTCTTCTTCGGCGGCGCTGTCGGGGGATGGTGTGCCGGCTTCGGGAGGGTTATCAGGTGTCCGCTTTCCCCCGTCTGGCTGGTCATCAGGAAGGTCAATTTGACTGCCGGGCAGATCTGAGATCATCGAACTCTCCTCTCGTTGCGGAATGCAGCGTCTAGCGCGCAACTACCGTACCCAACGAACAAAAAGCCGTCCGCAAATGCCGTGTCGCCCTGTCTGCATCGGTGAGACGCGCGCGTCCGCTTAGCCACAGCCATGTCACTGTCGACGCCGACAGGACCCTCGCGATCCAGGCGTTCCTGTCCACTGCCTTGATTTGACCGGTTCCTGCGGCCTGCTTAACGACTGAAATCTCGCCCCCTGACCGCGCTGAAACGGGACAATGTAGTTCACGCCGGCCCATCGTCGCATTACGCCGCATCCTGCGTTGCATCAGCACTGTCGCCGCCTGCGCTCTCTTCCTCGACAAGGCGGTGAGCCCTCTGCCAATACTCATCGGCGACCCTCCATGCTGCCGTCAGCCTCGCAAAGCGCATACGCCTTCGCGCGGACCCGTTCCCCGAACGTTATACTTCCCATGGACAGCCCGCCGACCCTTCGCGCGCTCTCTACGGCGAGAAGGGCACGGCGACGACCACGACCGGCACGATTGCGATGCCGCGTGTGACCAGCCGACGCGCCCATTAGGGCATGCGAAGCCTGAGAACGCCCTCCATGACAATCTGCCCCGCGAGCGTCGCCGTCACGGTCGAATTAAGCCCCGAGGCGAGCAGTGCAAGCGCGAACAGCGTCGATGCAATGCCGAGCCCGAGCAACGGCGAAAGAAGCCTGTAGGCCTCACCGATTTCGGCGACGTCCGTGTGGCCGGTACCATGAAACACGCTCGCTGCGACCATCAGGATCGCCGCGTTGATGAAGAGCGCGAGCATGAGCGCAATGGTGCTGTCCGTCGTGGCCCATCTGATCGCATCGCGCCGTCCCTCATCGTTGCGCGCGTATGCCCGGGTCTGCACGACCGACGAGTGCAGATACAGGTTGTGCGGCATAACCGTCGCGCCGATGATGCCGATTGCGACATAGAGCATCTCGCGGTTGGTCACGATTTCCGGCGAGGGCACGAAGCCCCGCAGCACGGCCATGACCGGCGGCGCCGCCGCGACGATCTGCACCGCAAAGCACACCGCGATCACGAGCAGCAGCGCGATAACGAAGGCTTCGAGAAAGCGGAAGCCCTTGTTCATCAGGAGCAGCAGCAGATAGGCGTCGAACGCGGTGATAAGCACGCCGGCGATAAGCTTCGCTCGAACTCGTCGCCCGGCCTCGAGAACCTCCAGGCGAACCGTGACACGGGCAGTTCTCTATCGTTGGACATGTGATTGCTCTACTGGATCGAGTTGGGTCGGGAAGGGTCCCGGGAGACGATACCGGCCGGGAATGCGCCCGGCCGCTATTCCTCGTGCCGCGTAATGATATCGCGGTCTTGTTGTGGCAGTTTCAACCAGCGCCGATGCAGCGCGCGCTCGACCGGACGACCAAGGATTAGCAGCAGGACCAGAAGCACGGTGGCTGTGAGCGCAATAGACCATGCACCTATACCGCAGACGATGCCCAGAGCCGCCGTTACCCATATGGACGCCGCGGTCGTAAGCCCACGAATTTTCTCTTCGCCGCCGGTCTGAACGATAACGCCGGCACCGAGGAATCCAACACCAGTAACGATGCCCTGAATGGCGCGAGCGGCATTCGCATCAATCCCCACTCCGCTTACGGCAAACCCTGCGCCCGCCATGGTTACAAGGCAAGCGCCGAGCGCAACCAGACCCAAGGTTTTCACCCCGGTGGGTTTGCCGCGGAGATTGCGGTCCACGCCCACCACGCAGCCAACAAGCACTGCGACGACCATTCGCAGCAATACTTCACGGAAAACTGGCTCAGGCAGCATGACCGTTACCCTTCTGCAACCTATTTAGACAGTCGACCGCGAGTGCGCCATCACGGACTGCTTCCCTGACTGCCGACCAATACGTCTCCACGGGCCCTGAAGCCGGTGGCAAATGCGGAACTAGACCGCTCCCGGCTCTATAGTGCTCGCTTGCTCTCAGTCTTCGGTGCCAGCCAGCTTTCATGTTCGGGCACTCCTGCCGTTTCTACACGACATTCAGTGTATTCAACAATCGCGACACTGGCGGACGTCGCCCCTCCTTCCCGGGTCCCAACGTCAGAGTAAGGGCGCTCCAGTTGGTCGCAGGATAAAGGGAGAACATCGGTACAGTACGATACTGTCGCTTCAGATGCGCAATGACGTGTTTCCCGCTTGAGCTGACGACAGAACTCGACGCCGTCCACAGTGGGCATCGACCTCAGCCCTTGCAGCGGCAAATCCCTCGCTGCCATTGCCAGCGATTATGACCCGATATGCCGCCAGACGAACAATGCGTGTCCAGGACTTCGCGATGAACGGGTCGTCGTCGAGGATGGTTTTCATTTGGTCCCTAACCCTTCGTTGCCAGCCATCGGCACGCGCATGCCGACAGCTTTGACCGGAGTCAGTCGACCAGGGAAGCCGTCCAGTCCCCGCAGGCCCGTGAGTTGCAACGCTTCATTCGCGCTGGCGCGCGAGCTCAGCCGGCGTTTGCTGCCGATAGCGCGATGATCCATCTCGTCATTCGGGCGGTCATTCGCCCATCGCCTGAATCTGAGCCACGGCCCCTTGCCGCATCGGCCTACTGCGAACCAGACGTTGTAATTTTCACGTGTACGGGTCGTAATTCCTTCAGGGGCGGCCATCCTGCGCTGCTCAAGGAGTCCGCTGTGAATAGAGCCGTCCAGGGCTGGCACGACCCACCGCCGCGCTGCATGGATTGTTTACACGCGAGTCGGCCATGTGGCTGGTGGCGCTCAGTCAGCATTTTCGAGGGAACGCAGGATGAAAACGCTTAATCGTGGCATGCTAGCCTGCCAGTTAGCGATCTGGACAGTTGCGCTGCTTCTTTCGTTCTGCGCATGACCGCACGACCCCCGCTGCGCGTAAGCCGCTTGAACGGTCATGCAATCAGCACCCTGTCCACCACCAGACACTCCACGTCTGCAAAGCACGGCGCGGCGCATGGGTTCCAGGCGTGCTACGTGCTATCCCAGACTGGAACCAGCAGAGTGGAACCAGCAGCGGATGCGCATGCCCGCCCATTACCGCGCCCATTGGCGACCAGGGTCGCTGCGAAAAGATTAGCTCGATGAAGGGAGCCATATTGTTATGCGCAGCGACGCAGGCGCAGACCGATGCTATGAAACTTGACGAGAGACGACAATGCCCCCGACTTTCTACACGCGAATCCTGACGGGCGCCATCATGGTGTTTGCCTTGGCCATTTCCGCCGGCTGCAAACCCGGCGACAAAGCAGGGGGGGCAGCGAATGCAGATTCGGCTGCCAGCAGTTCCCCTTCCCCCGCCAGCCGATGATTTCAGCATGCCCACAGCGCGAGCATCTGGACACGATGATCTCGCGCGTTTCCGCGGCGTTCCCGGGGGCGTTATGCACGCGATGTACATCAGCACGACCGGACTCGCATCAGGACTGCGGGACGAGCACGCGCCCCTTTCGGGCACTGACGCGATCGTGGCAAGGGACTTTCGCATAGTCGCCTCTGAACAGCATGGTCGGTCCGCTTCCGCGGCACGATCACTGCTACGAAGGTTCTACTTTCCGGAATGCGCGCCATGCAAAGTCAATATCGCGGATACACAATCCATGTATCGGCTAGCCTGGTCGATGGAGACATCGTCGGCTACGCCCGTATTTACAGGCAGCAGGGTGATGGCCTTGCCGCGGAAGACGTGCACGAGATGGAATTTCATCTGGCGTTTGTTGATGAACATGAAGCAATGGCTCTCGCACGAGAGCGTGCTGTTGCCTGGGTCGACGAGCATTAACGCGTGGGCGGGATTCTAGGCGCCTCCCCACACAGCCGCAACGGCAAGGAAGCTCGCGAACGACCCGCCAGACGGTGGCGAGTCCCGTCGCTCCATCCCGCGCGCCCGCTGCGGGATAGCGGTGTCGATACCTTGTCCTGCGATGCACTGAAAGAGGCGCAGCGGAGCGACCCGGCAGACACACGCCAGGAGCACTCTCTCATCCAGAGTCGCACGATCGCGGCACGGGCCATGCTCGCCCGTCGATATTTCCCAGGAACCGACCATGAAACAACGGGCCACCGTAGCGTGTAGCAGAAAGGGACGGCTGCTGCTCGTCGCTAAGGAGCGCGGCCGTTGGGCAATGCCTGGCGGCCGACCGGAGACCGACGAGCCTCTGTCGCGCACGGCCTTCCGTGAGTTAAGGGAAGAAACGGGTCTGCCCGCTGTCAGCGTACGGTATGCATTCCAGTTTCGCGGGGCGCGCACCCAGCACTTCGTCGTTGTCGCCGATCTCCCAGACGGGCCGAGCCGTCGCCCGGCAACGAAATTGCTCGGTGCCGCTGGGCCAGACTGAAGGAAGTCAAGCGGCACGTGAATTTCCGACAGCGTGCCATGCCGGATGACAAGTTGGGGCTCGGGAATGGTTCGGGATGGCAAGCGTTCTTATGGCGGACGACGATGTCGTGACGTCGGCGGCATGACCGGCCACCCGCATCCCCTGAGGCATACGCGGTAAGAACGGCCAGCAACGGGCAATTAGCGCTGCACGCCGATTATCGACGCGAATCCGAAAACGATACAGGGCGTCATGACGGTCCGCGCGAGGCGTCCCCATGCAACCAGTCGGGAACGGGCCAACACCGGCCCGCAAAGTAGGCCCCCGCAGGCACGGGGACAACGGTTGTCACGATCATCAAGGTCCGGATCTAGCGCGAAAGCGCGGATCACTGCCGTGAGCGGCGCGTACGCTGTGCTGGCCTCGCCTGGCGCACGCGCAGCCGCAACCGCAACCGCAACCGCGGCAGACACGCTTTTCGGGGATGGCGTGCTCGCCGCGTCGCGAGCCGATTACTGGGCCACGCCCTTTTTCGCCGCGAGATCTTGCGCCATTTTGTAATGTTCCTTGATCGTCGGGAGCGCCTTTTGCGCCGCTTTTTTCAGGTCGGCGTTTTGTCCGTCCGATATCTCTTTTTCGAACACCGCGATGGCCGACTGATGACCTTCCAAGCCCACCTTCTGTATGTAAGCCTGATCGAATTCCTTCCCATTCAATTGCTTCAATGTGTCAAGAATGCTGGTGTCCGAATTGTCTTTCGGCACCTCGACGCCGTGCGGTGCAGCCATCTTCAGTTGCATGGTCAGCTTGGTATGGTCCACCATCATGTGACGAGCAAACGACTTCACATCCTTGTCGGTGGACTTGCTGGTCGCGAGCTTCGCTGCGTCGATTTCAGTCGACGACGACATGCTGGCGGCCTGAACGAAGTCCTTGTCCATCCGAGGCAGGGGATTCGCTTCAGTAGTGGAGGCGGCTTGGGTCTGTGCGTTGACCACAGGTGAAAAGAGCCAAAAAGAAGCACCTGCGGCGGCGAGAAGTGTAATCCGTTTCATGCGTAACCTTCCTTGAATATGTTGAGTGGGTTATGACGGCCGAAGGCTCATTGCATCTACCGGGCCGCAGCAACCACCATGCCGGGTCGGTGAGGCGCAAGCTTGGTACCCCGCGCGGCGTCTGCTTTCCCCGGCCGTCCATGCTGAAGCTCAATGCGAGTGCGACATCGTGCTTGTATCTTCCGAGGGAAACGGCTGAACGACTGCACGCTGCGCTCGCAGTCGCGGCAAAACGTCTTCGTAGCCATCTTCGTCGGCGAGCACACTGTCGCACAACGACACGTGCGGCCATTTCAGGCCCGCCAGGGAAAGCCATTCAACGCCTCGGCGCACGAAGACGCGAGGTGCACAGGCGCACCGCGCGAGCTCCGCACGGCATCGGTCACGTCTCGCGTTTCCTCCTGATCGTCGACGACCATCACTGACTGACCTTCGAGCGACCTCGCGCCGTCAGGACGCTCTATAGGCGGGTCGCGCGCTGCATGCCGGTCGGAATCAGCGACCGGACGCAGCGGCAGCATCGGGACATATGCGAGCGGCCCATGCATCGGCACTGGCGTAAGGCTGGCGGCAGTCGCGTCAGCGCCGTCTCCATCCCACGCACAGTCAATGGCTGCGCCGGCTTGTCGCCCATCCCCGGCACGCTGACCCACGCGTGATTGTTGTGACGATCCACCCTCCACGCGATGCACTGCCCTTGACTTGCCTGCGCGATCTCGTGACGGCACAGGTCCGCGATCAGCAGATATAACGCAGTCAGATCCCCGGTCACGCGCGAATGGCTGCGTGCAGCTAGTCATTAGTACTGCGTATTTAGCCTTTGTCCGCCAACGCGTCCGTAGCACCCGTAGTGCTGAGTGCTTTTCCTTGCCAAAGTTACACGTCCCACTTGTAAAAACAGGGACTGCCACAGCGCTTCGAACACGAGACCGGGGTTCGCCACAGCGCTTAGGTCGTCGCGGCAAAAGCATTTACGTTGTCCCCGCGTCCGTTCTGTTGCCGTTTGGCACACCGCATGCTGCGGCCCGCGGTAAGCCGCGACCGGGCAGATTTCGCACAGCCTGTCCCGGGAAGCCGACTTCGCTCAACGTCCGCCATTCACCACACTGCGGAAGGTATCGATGAAAATCGCTCTTATCAGTGAACACGCTTCGCCGCTCGCACTTGCTGGCGGAGTCGATAGCGGTGGACAGAACATCTACGTGGCAAACGTCGCGCGCCAGCTGCTCGAAGCCGGCCATCAGGTCGACGTGTTCACGCGGCGGGACCGCGCGCTGCTGCCGCTCATCTCCGACATGGACGGCGTGCGAGTGATCCATGTGCCTGCCGGTCCGCCGATGCAACTGCCGAAGGAACAGCTGCTGCCATTCATGGATGAGTTCGCAGCATTCCTCATCGAATTCTTTCGCCGAGAAAGTGCGAGGTATGACGTGATGCACGCGAACTTCTTCATGTCCGGTCTCGCCGCGTTGAAGGTGAAGGCGGCACTCGGCATTCCGCTCGTCACCACCTTCCATGCGCTCGGCCGGCTGCGCCGGATTCATCAGGGCACGAGCGACGGCTTTCCGGACGAACGCTTCGCGATCGAAGACGACCTCGTTGCGCTGTCGGACGTCATCGTCGCCGAGTGTCCGCAGGACGAAGCCGACCTGATCGAGCACTACCATGCCGACCCTGCGCGCATCCGGATCGTCCCGTGTGGTTTCGACGCCGACGAGTTCTGGCCCATCGGGCGCGCCGTCGCACGCGAAGCGCTCGGCTGGAAGCGCGACGAATTCATCGTGCTGCAACTCGGCCGGCTCGTTCCACGCAAAGGGATCGACAACGTGGTACGGGGCGTGAGCGTTCTGAAGCAGGCTTTCCGCGCGTCCGCGAGACTTTATGTTGTGGGCGGCAACTCCGACGTGCCGAACGAACTCGCTACACCAGAAATCGCACGCTTGCGCAGCATCGCCAGCGAGTGTGGCGTGGAGGGACAAACCACGTTCGTCGGGCGACGCGGCCGTGCGCAATTGCGCTACTTCTATAGCGCCGCCGATGTGTTCGTGACGACGCCGTGGTACGAGCCCTTCGGCATTACACCGGTCGAGGCAATGGCTTGCGGCGCGCCGGTGATCGGCGCCGACGTGGGCGGGATTAGTTATTCGGTGGCCGATGGCGTCACGGGCTTTCTGGTGCCGCCGCGCGATCCGGTCGCGCTCGCCGTGTGTCTGGATCAGTTGCGGCGTAACCCCGAGCTGGCGCGCCGGATGGGCGAAGCGGGTCTCGCTCGCGCGCATGCGGAATTCACCTGGCGCGGTGTGGGCGAGTCGCTCGCGCAGATCTATGCGCGCGTCGCGCGGGCGCCACACCCGGTGCCGACGGAAACCGTCGTCGGGCAGAGCGAGATGCCGAGGCGCGCCGCGGCGGGAGCGTCGTCCGGCTAACGCTGCGGGCGCACGCAGAGACAGACATCGCGTGATGCCGCGGCAGTGGCACACCACCTCGGCACCACTCACATTTTTTCGCATGGACGCTCATCATGCTGCGACCCGCTGTATTTCTCGACAAGGACGGCACACTGCTCGACGACGTGCCGTACAACATCGATCCCGCGTTGATGCGCCTGGCCCCGGGCGCGCGCGACGCACTGGCGCTGCTGGGCGCGTCGCCGTTCGCGCTGTTCGTCATCAGCAATCAGCCAGGCGTGGCATTGGGCCTCTTCGCGCGCTCGGCGCTGAAGGATGTCGAAGCGCAATTGCATCATCTGCTCGCCGGGTGCGGCGCGACCTTGAGCGGCGCGTACTGGTGCCCGCATCATCCGGATGGCAAAGTTCCGCCGTACGATGTCGGCTGCGATTGCCGCAAGCCCGGGGCCGGCCTGTTGCTGCGCGCAGCGCGTGCCCACCAGATCGATCTCGCGCACAGCTGGTTTATCGGCGATATTCTCGACGACGTCGAAGCCGGCAACCGTGCCGGCTGCCGCACCGTGCTGCTCGACAACGGCCACGAGACCGAGTGGATCGAAGGCGCGTTGCGCGTGCCGTTCGCGCGCGCCGCCAATTTGCACGAAGCCGCGCAGATCGTCGTTCTCCATGACGGCGGCACCCCCACCACGCCGCTTTATGCGCAAGCCCCGCGATGAACGCCCCGTTGCTAATTGCGCAGCCGACGCTCGCTCACGCGCGGGTGCCGCTGGAAGCATCTCCGCTGACGCGTTGGGGCGACGACGTCAGGCGCATTCTGTGCGTGCGGCTCGACAATCTCGGCGACGTGCTGATGACCACGCCCGCGCTGCACGCATTGCAAGAGTCCGCTGCGAATCGTCATATCACGCTGCTTGCGTCGCGCAGCGGTGCGGCGCTCGCGCCTTTTCTCGACGATGTCGACGACCTGATCGAATACGACGCGCCCTGGGTGGCGCCTGGGTCGAGCGCTGTGCGCACGCTGGCCGAGGATCACCGGATGCAGGAGCGTCTGCGCCGCAACGGTTTCGACGCCGCCGTGATTTTCACGGTATACAGCCAAAGCGCGCTGCCGGCTGCGATGCTCTGCTATCTGGCCGGCATCCCGCGCCGTCTCGCGCATTGCCGTGAAAACCCCTATGCGTTGCTGACCGACTGGTTGCGCGAACCGGAACCCCAGCAACGCACGCGTCATGAGGCGGAACGCCAGCTCGATCTCGTGCGCCAGGTGGGCGCACACTCGCCCGACACGCGCATGCGCTTCCGTGTGCATGAGGCCGACCGGCGCACGCTCGGCGCGAAATTGTCGGCGCGCGGCGTGGATCGCGCGGCCGAATGGATCGTGCTGCATCCCGGAGCGACCGCAGCGTCGCGCCGCTATCCGCCCGAGCGTTTCGGCGAAGTCGCCACCCTGCTCGCGCGTGAGACCGGCGCACCGTTACTGATTACCGGCAGTTCCAGCGAACGGCCGCTGGTCGAGGCGGTGATCCGCGCCGCCGCGCCAGGCGCTCGCACGCGACTGCACGATCTCAGCGGCATGCTGACGCTCGGCGAACTCGGCGCGTTGATCGAACGCGCGAGCGTGCTCATTTCCAACAACAGCGGGCCAGTGCATCTGGCTTCCGCGTTGGGCGCTCCCGTTGTCGACCTGTACGCGCTGACCAATCCGCAGCATACGCCGTGGCAAACGCCGTATCGCGTGCTGTTTCGCGATGTCGAATGCCGCTGGTGTTATCGCAGCGTGTGTCCGCAACAGCATCACGCGTGTCTGCTCGGCGTTGCGCCTGGCGAGGTCGTGCAAGCCGCGCTCGAATTGCGTGCCGCCATGCCGATGGCCGAGGCCGCCCCGAACCCTGACGCGAATAGCAACGCCCGCCATACCGACGCGCCGCCGCTTGCCGACGAACCGCTGGTTCCCTGACCCCTCTTTCATTGCGAACGCCCATGTACACACTCGGAATCAATGCCGTCTATCACGACAGCGCCGCAGCCTTGCTGCGCGACGGCGTGGTCCTCGCCGCCGCGGAAGACGAACGCTTCACGCACGTCAAACATGCGAAACGCCCGGTGCCGTTTTCGACCTGGCAGTTGCCCTTCGATGCGATCGACTACTGTCTGAAGGCCGCCAGCATCACCCTTGCCGACATCGACCACGTGGCCTATTCGTACGACCCCGCGCTATTCGGCGGCATGCCGGGCCGTGCGGGCACCACCATTGAGCTACCGTTCCATCCCGCCAATACACGACTGACGGACCCGTCCGCATCCCCATGGGACCCGCTGTTCCTGAGCTACATCGCGAACGCGAAAGGGCAATTGCTCGACGGCGCGCCGCATCATCTGCGCAAGCGTTTTCAGGGGGTGGACCGCGAGCACGGCTTCGAATGGCACTTCGTCGAACATCATCTTGCCCACGAAGCAAGCGCGTTCCTCGCGGCGCCGTTCGACGACACCGCCGTGCTGACCATGGACGGCCGTGGCGAAGGCGTGACGACTAGCATGGGACAGTTCGTCGGCGGCGAGTATGCGCGGCTCAAGCAGGTCGAACTGCCGCATTCCCTCGGGCTGCTCTATGAAGCCGTCACCGACTGGCTCGGCTTCCTGCATTCCTCAGACGAGTACAAGGTAATGGCGCTCGCGTCATACGGCAAGCCCCAATACGTCGATGTATTTCGCGAGATCGTTCGCTATCGCAATGACGGCAGCTACACCGTCGAGGCACCGCGTCTGACCGCGCGGTTCGGACCGCCGCGCGAGCGTGGCGGTCCGCTTGAACAGCGCCACTTCGATATCGCGCATTCACTGCAGCGCGTGCTCGAAGAAACCGTGCTGCAACTGGCCGGCTGGCTGCATCGGCAAACCGGGCTCAACACCCTCAGCATGGCCGGCGGCGTCGCGCTGAACTGCGTGATGAATTCGAAGTTGCGCGACGCCGGCCCATTCGACGACATCTGGGTTCAACCCGCCGCCGGCGATGCGGGCACCGCGCTCGGCGCGGCGCTATGGATCGATTACCGCGAGCGCAGCGCACGCGGCGACCGCCGGCGTCGCTGGATCATGGATCACGCATACCTCGGTCCGGAATATGGCGAAGCGGAGATCGAACAGTTCCTGCGCTGGTCGAAAGTGCCGTACCGCAAGGTTGCCGACATCCCCGGGGAAACCGCCGATCTGCTCGCCAACGGCAAAGTGATCGGCTGGTATCAGGGCCGCACGGAGTTCGGGCCGCGTGCGCTCGGTGCGCGTTCGATCCTCGCGTCGCCGATCGATCCGCACATGCAGGCCAAGCTCAACGAGATCAAGGATCGTGAGGACTTCCGCCCGGTTGCGCCGGTGGTGATGGAAGAACATGCGAGCGACTGGTTCGTCGGTGGCCGGGCCGCGCCGTTCATGCTATTCGTTTTTGACGTCCGCGCCGACAAGGCCGACCGCATTCCAGCCGTGCGCCACGTGGACGGTACAGCGCGCGTGCAAACCGTCAACCGCACGCAGCATCCGCTCTACTATGACCTGCTGGCCGCGTTCATGCGACGCACCGGCGTACCAATTCTCGTGAACACGTCGTTCAACACGCGCGGAGAGCCGATGGTGAACTCCCCGCGCGATGCGGTCGAATCGTTCTGGACCTCGCCGCTCGACGCCCTCGTAATCGGCCCGTTCCTCGTCGAGAAAGCAGGAGTACGCGCATGAGTTCATCCGCGTCCGCTCCGGTCGATCTGCGCGGCGACTTCGGCAGTCCGCGCGGCGCCGCTGAGCCGATTGTCCCCGGCAGTGCCGGTGCGCTGCACTCACATCTGGACATCAGCGTGGTCGTGCCGACCTATCGTCGGCCGGCGCTGCTCGCCGCGTGTCTTGACGCGCTGTGCCAGCAGGATTTTCCGGCGGACCGCTACGAGATCGTGGTCTGCGACGACGGTCCGGACGAAGCCGCGCGCACGTGCGCCGAGCATCTTGCAGAGGCCCAGGCGGCGCGGGGACTGACGGTGCGCTACGTACCCGTCACGCGCACGCAGGGCCCGGCCGGCGCACGAAACGTGGGCTGGCGGCTCGCGCGCTCGCCGCTGATCGCTTTCACCGACGACGACACTCTACCCGACCCGCACTGGCTGCGCGCCGGCGTCGCGGCGCTCGCGCAAGACGCTGCGGCCGCCGCTGGAACGATCCTTGTGCCGCTGCCGCCATTGCCGACCGATTACGAAGCGGACGCGAGTGGCCTGGAACGTGCCGAGTTCGCCACCGCGAATGCGTTTGTCGCCCGTAGCTTTCTCAGTATGACCGGCGGCTTCGACGAACGCTTCACCTCCGCGTGGCGCGAGGACTCCGATCTGCAATTCACGCTCATGCGCGCACGCGCCAAGATCGTGCGCGCAAGCGATGCGGTAGTCGTGCATCCGGTGCGGCCCGCGCGCTGGGGCGTAAGCATCGCCCAGCAGCGCAAGAGCCAGTTTGATGCGCTGCTTTATAGAAAACATCCCGAATTGTTCAGAAAACGAATTCGCGCGCGGCCGCCGCTGCTCTATTACGCGATTCTGTGCGCCGCATTGGCCGCGCTGATGGGCGGGGCCGCCGGCAACGCATCCCTCGCGTCTGGCGGCGCCGTCGCGTGGTTCGTGCTGACAGCGTACTTCTGTGTGATGCGCTTGCGCGGCCGCGATCGAAGCTGGCGTCATATCGCCGAGATGGCGTGGACCTCGATTCCAGTTCCATTCCTTTCCATCTTCTGGCGACTCTACGGCGCCGTCCGTTTCAAGGTGTTCTTTCTATGAATGCAGTTCCGTTTCTGGCGACGCTCGCGCCGCGCCGCATCGTCATCTTTCGCGCGCTACAACTCGGCGACATGCTGTGCGCCGTGCCCGCGCTGCGAGCGTTGCGGCAGGCGGCGCCGCAGGCGCACATCGCGTTGATCGGCTTGCCGTGGGCGCAAGCGTTCGTTGAGCGTTACGCAGATCTCGTCGACGAGCTGATTGTGTTTCCCGGCGCGGTTGGCTTTCCCGAACAGCGCGAATCCGACGCCGGCCTCCCCGCGTTTTTTGCGCGGATGCGCTCGCGGCGTTTCGACCTCGCAATCCAGTTGCATGGCAGCGGCGGCATCGCGAATGATCTGCTGCTTGAATTCCGCGCACGGGCCAACGCAGGCTTCGTGCAGCCGCACGAGGCGGCACGGCGCGGCGCTTTTATCGGCTGGCCGGACGGGTTGCCGGAGTCCGAACGCTACCTCGCGCTGATGAATGCGCTCGGCGCGCCTGTAATGGACCGGCAGTTGTGGTTCCCGCTGGGCGCGCGCGACGGCGAGGAGTACGCCGCGCTGGTGGCCGAGCATGGTATCGAAGCGCAGCGGCTCGTGCTGATCCACCCTGGCGCGCAATTGCCGTCGCGTCGCTGGCCTGCCGGACGGTTTGCCGGTGTGGCCGACCGCCTGGCCGCCGACGGCTGGCAGATCGCCATCACTGGCACCGCCGCCGAGGCGCCGTTGACCGGCGCCGTGCGCGGCGTAATGACCGCGCCCGCGCTGCCTCTGGCCGGCGCCACGTCGCTCGGCGGACTGGCCGCGCTCGTCGCGCGTGCACGACTGGTGGTCTGCAACGACACGGGCATCTCGCACATTGCCGCCGCCACGGCCACCGCATCGGTGGTAATCGCGTCCGGCAGCGACACCCGACGCTGGGCGCCGCTGGACCACGCACGGCATCGCGTGCTTGCCGACTATCCCGCGTGCCGGCCATGCACGTTCCGCGACTGCCCTTATGGTCATCCATGCGCGCTGAATGTCAATGTGGAGCAGGTGGTCCAGACCGCGCGCGCGCAACTCGCGCAGGACAGCGGGGCGCATCCCGGCGCGCCGAGCGCGCTGCATGCATCTGCGGACCCGGAAACTTTCGAGGAGCAGCATCATGCTGCGTAATTGCGGCCGTCTGCGCGTGCTGACCTGGCACGTGCGCGGCAACTATCTGTACTACCTGACCCACGCGCCGCACGACTTCTATCTGGTCACGAAACCCGGCCATCCGCCCGGCTATGCGGGCATGGTTGGCGTGCTGCCGTGGGGCGACAACGTGCACGAGATCGGTATCGACGAGGTCCCCGATTGGCAGTTCGACGTGATCCTGTATCAGCATAGGACTCACTGGGAACATGACCGCGAGCAGGTGTTGAGCGGAGAGCAACAGCGTCTGCCGCGCGTCTATATCGAGCACGATCCGCCCCAGGACAATCCGTTCCAGCAACGGCATTGGGTCGACGATCCGAACACGCTGATGGTGCACGTCACGCATTTCAACCAGTTGATGTGGGATTGCGGCGTCACGCCGACGCGGGTGATCGAACACGGCGTGGTAGTGCCCGAGGGCGTACGCTACAGCGGCGAACTTGAGCGCGGCATCGTGGTAGTGAATCACCTCGCGCAGCGCGGGCGACGGCTCGGCGCGGACGTCTTTGCCGAAACGCGCACCCGCGTGCCGCTCGACCTGGTCGGAATGGATGCGCAGCGGCTCGGCGGGATCGGCGAAATCGGAAACCTCGATCTCGCGGCCTTCACCTCGCGCTATCGCTTCTTTTTTAATCCGATTCGCTGGACCAGTCTCGGTCTCGCGATCGCCGAGGCGATGACGATCGGCATGCCGATCGTCGGTCTTGCAACCACCGAACTGGCCACCGTGATCCGCAATGGCGAAAACGGTTTCGTACATACCGACGTGGACGCGCTGGTGGACGCAATGAGCGTACTGTTGCGCGATCCCGCTGAAGCGCGACGCCTCGGCGCGGGCGCACGGTGCACCGCGCTGAAGCGCTTCAATATCGACCGGTTTACGCGGGACTGGCACGAGACGTTACTGCATGTCACCGCATGAATCCAATCTGAACCGCCACGATCCAAGGACGACGCATCATGAAAGAACTCACCCGCAAACGGATTCTGGTCACGGGCGGCGCGGGCTTCCTCGGCTCGCACCTGTGCGAACGCCTTGTCATGCAAGGGCACGACGTGCTGTGCGTCGACAACTTCTACACCGGTACCAAGGACAACATCGCACCGCTGCTGGACTGCGCGAACTTCGAATTGATGCGTCACGATGTGACCTTTCCGTTATACGTGGAAGTCGACGAAATCTATAACCTCGCGTGCCCCGCTTCGCCGATTCACTATCAGCACGATCCGGTGCAGACCACCAAGACCAGCGTGCACGGCGCGATCAACATGCTCGGGCTCGCTAAGCGCGTGAAGGCGAAAATCTTCCAGGCGTCGACGAGTGAAGTGTATGGCGACGCGCTGGTACATCCACAGACTGAAGACTACTGGGGTCATGTGAATCCCATCGGCCCGCGTTCCTGCTATGACGAAGGCAAGCGCTGCGCTGAGACTCTGTTCATGGATTACCGGCGTCAACACGGCCTGTCAATCCGGATTGCGCGCATTTTTAACACGTATGGCCCCCGCATGCATCCCGCGGACGGCCGCGTAGTGTCGAACTTCATGGTGCAGGCGCTGCGCGGCGAGCCGCTAACGCTCTATGGCGACGGTTCGCAAACCCGCTCGTTCTGCTATGTGGACGATATGATCGACGCAGTTATCCGTTTGATGAATGTCGACGACGATCCGGGCGGCCCGGTCAATCTCGGCAATCCTCATGAGGTCACGATGGGCGAGATCGCGCGGCGCATCGTCACGATCACAGGCTCAGCGTCGCCGATTGAATTGCATCCGCTGCCGACTGACGATCCGTGGCATCGCCAGCCGGATATCTCCCGGGCGCGCGAGTTGCTCGACTGGCAGCCGCGAACTTCGCTCGGCGACGGCTTGCTCGAGACTGCACATTATTTTCGCGCACGGATGGAGGGCTTGTTGTCAGGCGAGACACACCGCGAGGCTTTCAATGAAGATGAACGCTTATCACCGGGGCCGGTCACTCGCGCATCGCATCTCGGTTGTGGTCCTCACGCGTAACCGCGCGACGGAAGTGATGCACAGCCTGTCGCGCCTCCCTTGCGTGCCGGAGCAGCCCGGCGTGATAGTTGCCGACAATGCATCCAGCGACGATACCGTCGCGCTGATCGAGGCGGGGTTGCCGGGAGTACGCGTCGTGCAATGCCAGTCGAATTTAGGCGCCGCAGGGCCGCAATCAGGCTGTCGCCTGCATATCGACGGACTATGCGTCCTTCCGCGACGACGATACGTGGTGGGAGGCCGGCACCCGGGCGCTCGCGGTTCGTCTGCTCGGCGCCTCGCCGCGCGTCGCGGTGCTGAGCGCCCGGGTGCTGGTCGGCGAGTCGCTGGAACTGGATGAACAGGTGTTCGTATCCGCAACAGCCCGCTGGCGAGCCGTGATCTAGCTGGCCCACCGCTGACGGGCTACATCGCGGGCGCGTGCGTTTTCCGCACTGATGTGTTCCGCGCCGTCGGCGGATACGAGCCGCGCCTTTTCACGGGTGGAGAAGAAGAACTGGTCGCGCTCGACCTCTTCGCTTCCGGCCGTCTATATGCTCAACCAACTGAGCTAACGACCCGAGCTACTCCCATTCATTGGCGACCTCGCAGCCGCCACCGGTTTTTCTCCTGTCATCGTTGCCGGTCTTTGCGGGCTCAGTTCGTCTGCACCTCGATCCGTCGCGGCCGTGCTTCGTCGCGACGCGGAATCGTCAGCTTCAGCACGCCGTCCTGCAGATTCGCATCGATCTTCGATGTGTCGAAATCCGGGCTCAGCGAGAACGCGCGCGCAGACGCCTGTTATCTGCCGACCTCCATCACTTCGCCCATGAACTCATGTCCCAGGATGTCGCCCGATTTCATACCCGGCATGAATCCGTCAAACAGGTGCAGATCCGACCCACAGATCGCACAGCTCGATACCGTGAGGATGGCATCTCGCGGATGCTCGATAGTTGGGTCCGGGACATGATCGACGCGGACGTCCTTCTTGTCGTGCCAGCAAAGAGCTCTCATTTCGTGCTCCAAATGTGAGCCGACCCGTCGAACGGGCAAACGGGAATGACGGTCTCAAAGCGTCTGCGCCGGTACACCTGGGTGGCGCGCAAGGATCGGAAGTGCTGACACGGCGTGTTGCTAACCCGGTGACAGCGGTCGGTATGGAGCAACGTGTGTGCCGCGGGCCAGCCCACTACGTAGGCAACCGGCCGCCGCACTTTCCCGGTGTTCCCAACGGAGGCGCAGCAGTGCAAACCGCAGCGTGCTGCTGTGCGGCGCACGCGGATCGGTCCTTGCTAATCCCATTACGTGTCACTGCTGGAGACAAGCCATGAATATTCCCATGCAAGCCGTGTCTTTCCTGACATCTCGAGGCCTGAAACTGGCGACAGCCGAATCCTGCACGGGTGGCCAGATCGCCTCCAGCCTCGCGAGCGCTCCGGGCAGCGGCGCATGCCTCGATGTCGGCTTCGTGAGCTACTCGCCCTCGGGCAAAGCCGGCTTCCTCGGCGTCAGGAGAAAGACGATGGAACGGTCCGGCGTGACGAGCGAAGAAGTCGCCCGCGAGATGGCGGAAGGCGCGCTTCGCCAGGAAGGCTGCTGTGCCGATGTGGCCGTGTCCAACACGGGTCTCGCGGACGCCGCGCCTGGCGGTCCGCCGGCAAGTACGCAGTGCTTCGCATGGTCGTTCCGGACCCGCAACGGCGAGCTACTCACGTTCACTGAAACACGGCTGTTTCCGGGCAACAGAAACGACGTGCGTTCGGCGGCCGCACTGTATGCGCTTTCACGCATCGAGTGTTACTTCGATCAACTCCCGCGCGCGCAACGGGAACAATCTCAGAGGACTTCGCCATGACCCTGCCACCTTCTACCGAGAGAAATGCCTGGCAACAGGCCGTCATTCGCGAACTCGGCGTTGCGCACGATTTCGACGTCGACATGGAGCGGGAACAGCGCATCACTTTCCTTTGCGACTATCTTATTTCGCAGGGGCTTCGCACGTACGTTCTCGGCATCAGCGGCGGCGTGGATTCGTCCACCGCGGGCCGTCTCGCGCAGCTTGCGGTCGAGCGCCTTCGCGCACGCGGCTATGAGGCGAAGTTCGCGGCTGTCCGCCTTCCCTACGGCAGCCAGCGCGACGAGGAAGAAGCCGCGCTTGCGCTCGAGTTCGTCCGTCCGGACGAGACGTTCACGGTCAATATCAGGGATCCGTCGGATGCAATGCTAATCTCCCTCAAGCGCGGCAATGTTCAATACGTCGACGACTTTCAGGAAGACTTCGTGCTCGGCAACATCAAGGCCCGGCAACGAATGGTCGCGCAATACGCGATCGCCGGGGCGCGGGTGGGCGTCGTGATCGGCACCGATCATGCGGCAGAGTCGCTGATGGGCTTCTTCACGAAATACGGCGACGGCGGTGCGGACATCCTGCCTCTCGCCGGTCTCACAAAGCGGCGGGTGCGGGCATTAGCACAGGCACTGGGCGCGGCAACCCGCCTCGCCTATAAGGTGCCGACGGCAGACCTCGAATCTCTGACGCCGCAAAAGCCGGACGAGGACAGCTATGGCATCAGCTACGAAAACATCGACGACTTCCTCGAAGGGAAACCGGTGAGCGACGAAGTTTTCACCACGATTCATCGCTTTTACACGGCGACCCGTCACAAGCGCGCCCTTCCGGTCTCATTGATTTCCACAAGGCCGTGATCGATGGACCGGCGTGCGGGCATCGCTCGCCGCCGGTGCCGCCCCGTTGAGCACGATGGGGCGCGGCGTGGGCACCGTTGTGGGAACGCTTTGCCGGAGTCAGGCGCATCCGCAACAGCGCCGATGTCCATACGGCACCGCATTGATTCGCTTCGGCACTTATACAGATGACCCGGCGGGAGTTAGAGGTTCATAGCTCGAACGGCCCTCGCTCTCTCTCCGCGCCTGAAGGTCACGCGGCACTGCCCGTCTTATGGCAGGACGGAGGTTATTGTGCAGAGGTCGTCCCGGCGTTCCTAGTCCGCGGTGGTATTGCATTGCGCGGCTGGAGCTCTATCTTGAAGTCCCGCTGGCACCGACTGGCGGGTATACGGCTTGCTGGGCTAACAACATCCCCTCAGGCGAGACGATTGCCCACGCAAGACACCGGAAAATGACGATCGCTACGAGAGCTTGCGCCGGCGGCAAGCTTCCATTCTGCGATCGGACACGAAGCGTGGCATAGCCCGATAGGCTGCGCCACGACGAGTACATTGCGGCGCTTTTCGCTGTACGCGCCATCGCGAACGGGGCGTCACCTCGACTAGTGGCCCAGGTATTCGGCACAAGGCGCCTTTCCGCGTCCGCCTGCGGACTGATCTTTCGGCGTCTTCATTACACCGGGCACTCTGGAGAACTCTAATGCCTGATACCGCTTCCTCGATGCCTCGGCCCATCGCCTCGATATCCGGCTGGATCAAATACATGTGCTCGCGGCGTTCCATCGCGATCACGCCGACGGCCCTTGGTGGCACAAGTGGGCAATCGTTCATTCGACCTGTGCCGCTCTCGAAATCCACGCGCAACTTGAGGCCGCAAGAAAGAACGTCCTGCCGAGCGAGCGGCCGTCGGCGAGCATTAAAGCCGCTCATCAGCTCGATGGTGACAAGCATCGCTGGACCGCAGAGGCGCAGAGGCGGCATCCACAGTCGGTCTCGCTCGGACACTCGCAGATGAATGCGGATCGCGAACAGCGATACGACGGGTCCGATCACCACGCCGACGACGAGATAGATCATCGCGCCGCTCTGCGCATGACCCAAAGCTGCCGCTGGAAAAATGACAACGATTGCCATAAACTTTGCCGCATCGTACACGGTCCCATAGTCGACCCCACAGCGGAGTCGGCTCACCGCCTCTCCGGCGCTGGTTTCCCTACATCGGGATGCGAGGGCGTAAGCGAGAGATAGCATTCTCCGTACCGGCGCCGTCATCGCTAGGGCTTCGTCGCGATTACACTGGTCGATGTTGCACCCACGTTGGCCGCACTACCTGATGTTCGGCAGCGAGGAATAAGGCTATCGCAGCGTTGTCATCGACCGCGAGCCGTGGGGAGGCGATATCTTCTTCAGGTGCTAGTCGCATATGGGGCCGCGCGGCACGGTAACTGCGCACTTCGCGGATGACCGGCACCACACATTGGCCCCGGTCCAAAAGCGGCGAGATGATAGGACGTCGTCGGCCATCCTGCCGGCGATCTCAGGCGAACAGCGAGATCGTCACCCGACCGCCGGTACGCCTCGATGCCGCCATTCCATCTTTCGTGGCAGCGGACTGACCGTTCGCGCCGCTCGCTTCGAACAAAGAGAGAAGAGGACTCACCATGAGTGACGGCATTGCAAAGCTTTTCCGGCATTTGACAGCAGGCGTGTATGTCATCGGCGTGGCGGACAGTGATCTCCGAAATGCGTTTACTGCGAGTTCGATTATGCAGGTTTCGTTTTCGCCGTTGCTTCTCGCTATTAGCATCAATCCGGAGCACGAGTCCTATCGGCTCCTTTGCAGAGGCCGGGTATTCGCCATCAGCGTGCTGCGCGCGCAACAACGGGCGGTCGCCGTGCACTTCGGCACACAATCGGGGCGCACGGTCGACAAGCTCGCGTCGATACCGTGGCGGCCAGGCAAGACGGGCGCACCGCTGTTGGTCGACGCGCTGGCTTACTTCGACTGCGAGGTGGTCAGAGACATCGTGGCGGGAGACCATCGGCTGGTGATAGGCCGCGTGATCGATGGGGCAATAGTCAGCCCGGCCGGGGACCCGCTGCTATACGCTCAGACCGGTGACCTGGACATGAGCGCGGGTCTGTATCCGCAGGAGTTTTGCTAACCACGTTGCCGTTTATTCTTTCCGTGCGTTGCGGCAACCTCCTATAGTCGAACACGCGAGATGCGCGTCTACAGTCGCGGCCGACCTCCCGGCTCAGGCCGGTGACATACTCGAACGCGCCGAACGGCGTGGAAGCACCCAAAGACATTCGGACGTCGAGGTACTTTACTCCACGAGACCTCTCAAAAGCACCAATTTCGACAAGACTGCATGGCGGAGGCCGGAATTGATGGACAGAAGCAGGCAATCGTCGCGTTCGATAAGAAAGCCTCCGAGGGAGTCGGCTCGCTATTGACCGCCTTGATGGGTGTCACGAGCCTCTTTCCAATAGTGGATCTTTCTCATGGGGGCCTGTGCGGCGGACAAGAAAAAGGTACGGTGGCCCGGATACGCTGCTCTATCGTTTCTGTACGCATCACTGTCTCCTTCGGCGCCAATCGCAGATCGCAAAAATCTGAACCCCTCGCGGTCGAGTGAGGCATTCTCTTCGCGCGACGCGCGACGCCAGGAGGTAGTGGCCGCCTACCGATTATCTGTAAACGCCACAAACCCGGTGAGGACAGTTACGGCATCAGCTACAAAAAGATCGACGATTTTCTGTGCGGCTGACCAGTCAGCGACGACGTGCTGACGACGATCCGTCGTTTTCACATGGCTACCCGGCATAAACGCGCCCTCCCCGTTTCACTGCCGCCCGCGCGCGCCTAAGCGCCGGACCGCTTGCGCGCACGCGGGGCACGTCATCAGCAGGAGCAAAGTGAGCCGCGCGCTTGCCACGAGTGCCGCGCGCGCCGGCCCAACAATGCCAGGTCGACGGGGGCGCCGGACGGTCGACCGGGCGACGCCCAACAGAAGCATGTTCCTCGCGCAAAACCGAACGCCGGCCGTCAGGCGTCAACGGGCAGGACTGTTGGTACGTGTGCCCCCACTTCCGCGTGCGGCGCGTACTGCCGCGTCGCTC
>NZ_JARESO010000071.1:0-35467 GCF_046030175.1 Paraburkholderia sp. RL17-373-BIF-A | reverse complement strand
AGTGGTGAGCCTGACTGGTTCACCCGGACGCAGGCGGACTTTTTCGGCGACCGCGATAATGCGGCGCTGTCCGTCCGCAAATGCCTTGAGCATGCGGACCGGGTCAGCGTCTCCAGGCAGCCCGCACTGCACTTCGAGCGCCTCCCGCGTAATCGCACAGGCGACCTCGCTGTGATGTCCGGACAGCCGGAACGAAATTTCATGTCGGTCTGCCGCAGTGTAGATTGCGCCCGCGTTTGCTGGAGGCGAGGTTTGCGGTTGAGGGAGACGCAGACGTGCCAGACGGTTAGTTGCATGTTTGTATCGACACGGACTTCCAGAGTGAGCCTTTATGGGAGACGACATTCACAACCATGCGAAAGCGCGGTCACCCGATACTGCGTGCCGCTGTCGAAGACGGCGACTACCCACCCTATCGGGTGCCCGTTGAGCGGACAGAGCGGATCGCTCTGGTAGGCCTGCGAGGTGCCGGGAAATCTACCCGAGGGCGGATGCTTGCTGAAGAAAGAAAATGTTGCTTTGTGGAGCTCAGCCGCCTGGTAGTGGAAATAGCCGGATGTCCGGTCCCGGAAATTTATGCGCTGTACGGCGAGGCAGCCTATCGGAGGTATGAGCGCAGGGCGCTCGAACACGCCATCGAGAAATATCCTCGCGCAGTAATCGCGGTGCCCGGCGGCCTCGTTGGCGAAAGCGAGACGTACAAAGTCGTACTTAAGCATTGCTTCACCGTTTGGCTAACCGCCAGCCCGGACGATCACATGTCTCGGGTCATCTCGCAAGGCGACCTGCGTCCCATGGTCGGCTACAACGAGGCGACCGACGACCTGCGTCGTATCTTGGCGTCGCGACGCGACAAGTACGCCCTCGCGGATGTTACGCACGACACCAGTAAAACGGCCTTGGTTGAAACGTATCTCGCTTTACGCGACCGAATCGAACAAACCCAGATTGAGTGGAATTCGAAGGCCACCGCGGACACATCCAAAGCGTCACACGGAGACGACTCCCGACGCAGTGTCAATAGAATTGTGACCGCGTAGTTCGACGCAGTTCGGATGGCGCTGTCACGTTAAATTGTTCGCGGCGCAATAGCGGAGTGGACAAACGCTCGCTCAGAAAACGGACGGATCTTGGGTGGCCTCAGTGAAACGATGCCAGGCGGCAAAGCGTGTGGCGAGCTGTTTGCGATAGAGTGAGGCGCGTATCAAGTGTCGCTTGAGCGCGAAGTGCTGCCGGATCGGACCGAAGCTCGATAGGAAAGCCTGTGTGCGTTCAGGATCGCGGAAGCCGCGCATGCGTCGCTCGCGTTCGCGCGTCGGCTGATGACTGTTTTCCGCCCGGTTATTGACCCGCGCGCTGGCTTTGACGAAGACGTGCTTGACGTGGGCAAGTTCGGGAATCTCGGCTTTCGCCGCCGGATAGCTGCGCAGCTGGTCGGTCACGATCCTGCGCGGTGCCTCAGCACACGAGGCAAGCACGCGCTCGAAAAACCGCTTCGCTGCAGCCTTGTCGCGGCGCTTCTGTAGCAGGATATCGAGTTCGGCACCATGTTGATCGACGGCGCGCCACAACAGGTAAGGCTCGCCGCGCAACGTCACAAATACTTCGTCAAGGTGCCACGTGGTGCCGGGCCTGCGACGCGCCGCTTTCACACGGTGTGCGAAGCCAGCACCGAACTTATCGCACCAGCGTCGGACCGTTTCGTAGCTGACGATAACCCCGCGCTCGAACAGCAGTTCTGCGATATTACGCAGGCTGAGCTGAAACCTGAAATATCAGCGTATCGCGCAACTGATGACCGCCGCCGGAAAGCGATGGCCGTGGTAAAGCGATTTTGCATTCTTCATCATCCGATCTTACTCGACCATCTCTGCGACGTGACAGTGCCGGCGCAACACGAGAGGCTCCGCGCCGCGATCGGATAAAGGCGGATCGCGCATCACCAGGAAGCGGCACTCGAGCGCAGCATCGGTCCGATCTCCGGGCGCCGTTGCGCGCCGTTCCGCTACGGATGTCATTCCATCATTACCACGTGTCCTACGGACGCTTCGCGATACTGTCTCAACGCTGGCGAGAAATCGGCCGGGCGCACGGGACTTCTGATTTCGTCCGCAGCGAGCTGACGTCGCCTGCTACGCTGCCTTGGATCGGCGATCGGCACCGCGGCCAACAGGCGCTTCGTGTACGGATGCTGCGGATTGCCGAACACCGCCTCGCGCGGTCCGATCTCGACGATCTCGCCGAGGTACATCACGGCGACGCGATGACTGATGCGCTCGACCACAGCCATGTCGTGCGAGATGAACAGATACGCGAGTCCCATGCGTGCCTGCAGATCGAGCATCAGATTGACCACCTGCGCTTTCACCGACACGTCCAGCGCGGACACCGCTTCGTCCGCGATGATTAGCTTCGGCTCCAATGCGAGCGCGCGCGCGATGCAGATTCGTTGCCGCTGACCGCCGGAAAACTCGTGAGGATATCGGACCGCCATATCGGGCGACAGTCCGACCTGGCGCAGCAGTTGGATCGCCTGTGCGTGCGCCTCCTGCTTGCTCGCCAAGCCGTTCGCCACCAGCGGTTCCGCGATGATCGCGCCGACCGTGACGCGCGGATTGAGCGACGCGAACGGATCCTGGAAGATCATCTGGATCCCGCGCCGTTGCGCGCGTCTGCGCTCGCCCTTGAGCTTTAGCAGATCGATGCCTTCGAGTTCCACCGAACCTGCGAGCGGCTCGTTCAGGCAGATCAGCGAGCGGCCGGTCGTCGATTTTCCGCATCCCGATTCGCCGACCAACGCCAGGGTCTCGCCCGGCTGCACGGCGAACGAGATGTTCTCGACCGCGTGCACGCGTCCCTTGACCTTGCCCAATAGCCCTGAGCGAATATCGAAACGGGTCGTGAGGCCGCTCACCTTGAGCACCGGCTGCGTGCCGGCGCGCACCGTGTCGGGCGATTCAGCCGGCACGTCCGAGCGACCCGTCTCGCGATTCACCACCGGAAAACGCAACGGCACTTTGCGTCCCGTCATCGATCCCAGCCGAGGCACCGCCGACAGCAGCGCGCGTGTGTATGGTTCGGCCGGCTCGCGGAAAATCGTCTTGGTGGTGTTCAACTCCACCTGCCGGCCGTCGAACATCACGACCACCCGATCCGCGATCTCGGCGACCACGCCCATGTCGTGAGTGATGAACAGCACCGACATGCCCTCTTCTTCCTGCAGGCTCTTGATCAGATCGAGCACCTGTGCCTGGATCGTCACGTCGAGCGCGGTCGTCGGTTCATCGGCGATCAGCAGTTTCGGCTTGCATGCCAGCGCCAGCGCGATCATGACGCGCTGACGCATGCCGCCCGAGAACGCATGCGGATAGTCGCGCACACGCGATCCGGCGGCGGGTATGCGCACTTTTTCGAGCAGACGGATCGACTCCGCATGGGCTGCGCTCTTTGACAGACCGCGATGCAGCGTCAGCGATTCGGCGATCTGAAAGCCAATCGGCAGGACCGGATTCAGCGACGTCATCGGCTCCTGAAAAATCATGCCGATCTCGCTGCCGCGAATCTCGCGCATGGTCGGCAGCCCAAGCAATTCCCGGCCGTTGAGCTTGACGCTGCCTTGGATTCGGCTGGTCGCGCGGCTGGTCAACTGCATGATCGAAAGCGCCGTCACGCTCTTCCCCGATCCCGATTCGCCGACGATCGCGAGCGTTTCTCCCGGCGCGATGTCGAATGAAATGCCTTGCACGACGGAGCGCCAGACGCCGCCTACGCGAAATGAAGTCGACAGATCCGTAACCGACAAAACCGGTGCAGTCATGAGCGTTCTTTCCTGTGATGGATCACCTTGTGCCGATCCGTAATCCAAACGTCTTCGGTATCGCCGCGGCGACGCGCGGAATGAATCCCGCGCTCCGGCCAAATTCCTCGGCTTCCTCGCAACCCAGAATGCCCCAGCGGACGAAGCGTCCGCCGACGTAGCGAAACGGTTCGGGCGGCAGCGACTGCGGCTCGCGCGTGCACAGCGGCAGATTGCTCCAGTCGTCTTTCGCATCGAGCACGAGCGACGCCAGACATTGCCCGCCGATGTAGGTCGGATTGACGCCGTGCCCGGAATAACCGCAGCCGTAGTGAACCCGCGTGCCCGGCACCGTGCGGAAGAACGGCAGTCGATCGAACGAGACGTCGATACCGCCGCCCCATACGCGATCGATCGCGACATCGGCGAAAGCGGGCAGCAGCCGGCGCAAGCCGCGCTCGGCGCGGCCAGCCGACGCGACGTCGGTGGTCAGAAGCGGATTGGCGGTGTTGCCGCCGAAGCTGATCGGTCCGGAGCCGGAGCCCATCAGCACGCGTCCGTCGATCGTCTTGCGGAAGTAATGCACGAACATGCGCAGATCCGCGATGCCTTCGTTTCTGTTCCAACCCATCTCGCTGAGCTTGTCCGGTGCGGGCTGCGTCATCAGCGCGTACGACGAGAACACCGTCATCAGCGGCGCGACTTCCTTGCGCTTCGCCAGCTCGATGTTGGTCGCCAGCACGACTTCCTTCGCGACGATCTCGCCATTCGGACACACCACGCGGTTGGGCGTCCCGGCGTCGATCCGTGTCATCGGCGTGTTCTCGAACACCTGCACGCCAGCGGCGATCGCCGCGCGCCGCAGTTCGCGCGCAAGCCGCGCGGGCTGCACGTTGGCGCCTTCGGGAAAATACAGGCCGCCGCGAAACACGGGCGATCGGCAATGTTCTGCGACCTGCTCGGGACTCAGCGGCAGGACGCTGTCCGGCACGCCGAGATGGCGCGCCGTGTCGACGTAGGTCCTGAGCTTGGCGTCCTGCGCGGGCGCGGCGGACACGCGCACGTTGCCGCTCTCGCGCCACCAGACGTCGCGTCCGGCCGCCGTAGCGAACGCGCGGATCGCATCCTGCGCGCGCGTGCCCGCGCGGGCGACGGCCAACGCGCCGTCCGGTCCGATGTTGGCGGCCATCCCGGCGAGCGACGCCCAGTAGCCGTGAACCTTGCCGCCGTTCTTGCCGCTCGCGCCCGAACCGCACAGCGACGCCTCGATCAGTGCGACCGACAGATGTGGCGCGCGCTCGCGCAGCGCGAGCGCGGTCCACAGTCCCGTGAACCCGCCGCCGACGATCGCGACATCGACCGTGAGCGGTCTGGACAGCGAGGGCGCGTCCGGCTGCGCGCGTTCGTTGCGCAGTGCCTCTTCGAACCACCACGAAGGATCGTGTGGCGTAGCGCTGGATGAATGCATGTTGTTCGCCATGACTCGTTGAGCGGAGGAACGGAAAACCGAATGTCAAACGAAGGGTCTCAGACCACCGCCTGAACCTGGATTTCGACGAGGATGCTTTCGTGCGCGAGCCGCGATTCGACCGTCGCGCGAGCCGGCGGCTGCACGCGATCGACCCAGGCTTCCCACGCCTCGTTCATCTCGGCGAACTGCGCAATGTCCTTCAGCCAGATATTGGCGACGGCGATGCGCGTCTTGTCCGTGCCGACCGCGGCCAGATAGTCGTCGATCTGAGCGAGGATGTCGGCGGTTTGCGCCTTCACGTCGCCGTCGCGATTGCGCGCGGTCAGGCCCGACAGAAACGCGAAACCGTTGGCAACCAGTGCCTTGCTGAGCCGTCCCGTCACGTCGTGGCGCTTGATCGTCTGAGTCATCGGAAAACCTCTCCTGGGTTGAGAAATCATGGAAGCTCGCAGCGCACATCGAGTCGCTCGGCGCGGGCTAAACGTGTGAATCACGAATGTTGATGATCCAGAGCACCTTCGCCTCGTCCTGCCAGGGATTGCTGATGTGATGCGCAATCGTGCTCCTGAACTGGAAGCTGTCGCCTTCCCTGATTTCGAGCGTTTCGTTGCCGATCGTCAGCGACACCTTGCCGGACAGCACGTACCCGCCCTTGTCGCCGGGACCGGTCAGCACATCGTCGCTTTCGGCGTTGGGCGGCAGCGTGAGGATCATGAAGCGAAGCTCGTCGTTGTCGGTCGGCGACAGCAGCTCCTTGGTGAACTGGTTGGTGCCGGAAATGATGCGCGGCCGGTTCTCGCGCCGGCGCACGTAGGGCGAGTCGCGCGTGGCGGCCGCGCCGTCGTCTTCGAGAAACGCCCAGAGCGTCACGCCCAGCACCGCGCGCAGCTTTTGCAGCGTGTTGATCGACGGATTGGACTGCCCTCGTTCGATCTGGCTGATCCGGCCGGCGGACACACCCGAGCTGCCGGCCAGTTCGGTGATCGTGAGGCCGCGCACCGTGCGCAGGTGCTTGAGCCGCCGACCGATCTCGATCGACTCCGCGCGTTCATCGCCGTCATCGGTGTCGGACTCGCCGAGTCTTGCTGTCGTCATTTGTTGAAGCCTTAATTCATTTTATTGAATTTTAAGCGTTGCAGAGTTGGTTGCGGGCTCGACGCGCAAACATCGCGGCTCGACCAGATACCCCGTCCATCTTATCTCACGGCGTCTTGCTGGCAATTCAGGGTTTTCCATGTCGTCACACTTCTTGACACCAATTTTTAATTTATTGAAACTGGCCCAGTCACCCAATGCTGCAGCATCGATGCCGTGTCCAACCAGAGAGACGTGATGAAAAGAGTGCCAAACACCCAAGCAACGATCGAAACGGATGCGGTCTCGCTCGATCGACGCAAATTCCTCGGTCAAAGCGTCGGCGCTCTGATGGGCTTGTCCGCCTGCTCGCTGCCGGCCTTCGGCGCCGACGTAAATGCGCCCGCGCCGGGCAAGCGTTCGGGCGTGGTGGTCGTCGGCATGTCGCAGGAACCGACCGCCTTCAATCCGCTGATGCCGGGCGTCGAGTGCGACGAGGTGATCTGGACCAACGTGTTCAGCACGCTCTGGTCGGCCGAACCGGACGGCTCGCTGCGTCCCGATCTCGCCGCCGAGATTCCGAGCGAAGCCAACGGCGGTATCGCCGACGGCGGCAAGACTTGGACCGTCAAGCTGCGCAACGACGTGCTCTGGCACGACGGCACGAAGTTCACCGCCGACGACGTCAAATATTCGATCGAACTGATCAACGCGCCGGGCTTCCGCTCGCGCGCGCGCATCGGCCACAACCTCGTCAAGGACATCGTCGTCAAAGGTCCGTACGAGATCACCTGGCACATGGAGCGCGCCTATTCGCCGTATTTCGCGCTGCTCGCCAATACGCAGGTGGTGCCGAAGCACATCCTCGGAAAAGCGTCGGATCCGAACACCGCGCCGTTCAACAGCGCGCCGGTCGGCACAGGTCCATTCAAGTGGGGCACGCGTACGCCCGGCGACAACATCACGCTGGTGGCCAACGAGCGCTATCACGGCAAAGGCCCGTTCCTCGAGAAGGTCGTACTGAAGTACATCCCGGATCTGACCGCGCTCTACACGCAGTTCCGCACCGGCCAGGTGGACTTCGTGCCCGTGCCAGGCATTCCGGCCAACTACTATCAGGAAGCCTCCCGCCTGCCGGGCCGCAAGGTGGCGCTCTCGAGCAACGGCAATCTGGAAGTCGTGATGCCGAACCTCGAGAGCAAGGCCTTCGCGGATAAAGCCGTGCGTCAGGCGCTGTACGCGGCGCTCGACAAGCAGGCGATCATCGACGCGATCTACTACGGCGTCATGAAGCCGACGGAATCATTCATTCCGATGGAGTCGTGGGCCTATTTCAACGGGCTGCCGAAGCAGAGCAAAAACACCGCCGCGGCCAATAGGATGCTCGATGCGGCCGGGTGGACGAAGGGTTCTAACGGTATGCGCAGCAAGAACGGCGTGCCACTCACCTTCGAGATGTCAACCACCACCGGCAACGTGCTGCGCGAGCAATGTCAGCAGCTGATCATGCAGGACTGGCAGGAGATCGGCGTGTCGATGAAGATCAAGAACATGCCGGCCGCGATCATCTGGGGCGAGTTCTATTCGCGCTCGCAGTTCCAGTCGCTGCTGGTCGGCACGTCGTTCAGAACCGGCGCGGATGCGGATCCGGCCAACCGCTTCAGTTCGAGCGCGATCCCGTTGAAGGGCGGCAGCGGCGGCAACTACATGCAGTGGTCGAACCCGGCCGCTGATAAGCTGATGGCCGACGGCGAAGCGACCTTCGATCCAGCCAGGCGCAAGGACATCTATCGTCAGCTGCAGATCATCGTGCGCGAGGAATTGCCGATCCTGCCGCTCTTCCAGTACTCGTTCATCGAAGGCATGAAAGACAACCTGCTCGGCTATCGACCCAACGTGAACCAGCGCCAGAACTGCTGGAACATGAACGAATGGTCGTGGAAGAAGAAGGTATAGCGATCGATCAGTCAGGGGACCGGACTCATGCTGCCTTTTCTTGCCCGTCGCGCCATCCATTCGGCGATTCTGCTGCTGATCGTCTCGGTGATCGGGTTCGTCATCCTGCATCTTGCGCCGGGCGGCCCGCTCTCGCAGTTCGCGGCCTCCGGCGATATGAGTCAGGCCGATCTCGATCGCCTGTCGGCGCAGCTCGGCCTCGATCGTCCGTTGCCCATCCAGTATCTGGAGTGGTTGGTGCGCATGCTTAAGGGCGACTGGGGTCTGTCGTATCGCGATCAGCACGCCGTCACGTCGATCATCGCGTCCCACATCGGCGCGACGCTCGAACTGATGTTCTGCTCGACGCTGCTCGCGATGTTCATCGGCGGGTGCATCGGCATTCTCGGCGCGGTGCGGCGCTATTCACTGTTCGATTCGCTCGCGACCGTCGGCGCGATGATCGCGCTGTCCATTCCGACGTTCTGGTTCGGGATCGTAGTCATCTATGTGTTCGCCGTGCATCTAAACTGGTTGCCGGCCGGCAACCGCATGACCGAAGGCGACGGCTCGTTTTTCGACTACGTGCATCATTTGATCGGACCGTGCATCGTGCTCGCGTTGGTGACGACGGCTGTGTGGAGCCGCTACATGCGATCGTCGATGCTCGAAGTCATCAACCAGGATTACATCCGCACCGCGCGCGCCAAAGGCGTGCCGGAATATCAGATCGTGATGCGTCACGCGTTGCGTAACGCGCTGTTGCCGATGATCACGATCACAGGTCTGCATGTGCCTACCCTGCTGTCCGGTGCGCTGGTGACGGAAACGGTGTTCACTTGGCCAGGCATCGGCCGACTGTTTTTCGATTCGATCAGCTATCGCGACTATCCGACCGTAATGGGCATCCTGATGTTCAGCGCCGTTCTCGTGCTGCTCGGCAATCTGCTCGCCGATCTGCTCTACAGTTTCGCGGATCCCCGAATCGCGGGCGATCGTCGATGAGTGAGACACCCACCGTGGCCACCAAACCGTCGATCACCAACTCCGCCAAGGGTGTCGGGATGAGCCCGGCGCTGCGCCGCTTCTGCCGGCACAAGCTGGCGATTCTCGGCGCGCTTTGCATCGTCCTGATGGTGCTCGCCTGCGTCGCCGGTCCATCGCTGCTCGCGTTCGCCGACACGTATATCGACATCCGCCATCGGCTGATGCCACCGTTCTCCGGCGCGCATATTCTCGGCACCGATCCGCTCGGCCGCGACGTGCTCGCGCGGCTCTTGATGGCCGGCCGCATTTCGATGTCGATCGGTTTCGTCGCCATGTTGATCAGCATGGTGATCGGCGTGTGCGTCGGCATGATCGCAGGATACTTCGGCGGCGTGATCGGCAATGCGCTGATGCGGCTGGTCGACGGCGTGCTGTGCTTTCCTTCGATCTTTCTGCTTCTCGCGATCTCCGCAATCATCTCGCCGTCAGTACCGTCGATCGTCTTTCTCATCGCGATCACGTCGTGGATGGAAGTCGCGCGCGTCGTCGAGGCGCAGATACGGTCGCTTAAGACGCGCGACTTCGCGCTGGCTGCAATGTCGATGGGATCGTCGCACTCGCGCATCATGTTCCGCGAGCTGTTGCCCAACGCGGCCGCGCCGATCGTCGTCGCGGCGACGCTGAACGTCGCTTACGCGATTCTGGCGGAGAGCTACATATCTTTCCTCGGCTTCGGCATCCAGCCTCCCACGCCGAGTTGGGGAAACATGCTGGACAACGCGCAGACCTATTTGACGAGCGCACCGTGGCTCGGGATCGTGCCCGGTCTTGCGATCACGCTGGCGGTGACGAGCTTCAACTTCGTCGGAGATGGACTGCGGGATGCGCTCGATCCTCGGAATGAGATGTAGAGCGTCGACGGATCTCGCCGATGCACCGATCCGTGCGGCGCTACGATTCAAGGGCTCGATGTGTTGTAGCATCCGCGCTTCTTCGGCAGCCGAATGGTATTTCACATCGTCGCAAGTGGAGACGATCGCATCGACGGCGACGGGCGTCGTGATAGGAGAGATTCGAGTTCACGCATCTGCCGGCAAGATCGCAATCTTCTCGTGAAGCCGCACGGTCTTCACGTCGAAAGCGGTCGGACTGGCGGTCAGCGGTTTCGATCTCGACGGGATGTCGTTGAGCGCTTTCCTTGATCCGCTGCTGACGCTTGTCAAACTAGCCAGCAGTGTATTTTCGGTTCTGGTGCAAATAAGCTGATTGGACCGGTTAAAGTAGCGATCCAATCAATCTGGTGAGCGGCGATGAGCAAGGGGAAGAGCGAGCGCCAATGGATTCTGGAGGGTGAGCTGAGCAAACCGTAGCGGGCTGGTGCCGTTCGTAGGCGTAACGACCGCCGAAGGTTCGATGTTCCACTGCGTCCACGAACTTTTGACAGAGACCATCCTGAAGAAATTGCGGGCGCCCATCCTTGATATTTACTTCCAGTTTGCCGGCGTTGAACGTTCCGACAAACACAACCTTCTTCGCCGCGTGCGAGATGTTTATAAAACCACCAAGCCGCGCCCGCAGGTTGCACAGTTTCGCCATCCGCCAGCCAGCAATTTTACTCGTTGGGTTTTAACCCATCCTTCGCATATCATTCGGCCGGCTGCCGCGAGATGCGGGGCGTAGGCGACCCCGGATGTTGTCCGCAACAGGTGGCTTCGCTTTCAATCATGGCTCCCCGTCCACTATTTATTCCGCTCCCTCGCGCCCAGTATGCCGGGCTGTCCCTTGCTCAGCCATTGCTCGCCTCGCCAGCATACCCAACGTGTGCATCTCCTTCTCAACGTCCGGGGTCCACAGACGTCCATAGTTAAGCCGGATGTGACGGCGAAATTCGCGGCTGCAAGAAAAGATTGCACCAGGTGCTATCGCGATTTCGTGCGCTTCCGCCATCTCGAACAATTGCACTGCCTCGACTCCCTCCGGAAGTTCCACCCATAGAAAGAATCCGCCCGGCGGCCGGACCACTAATGTCCCATTGGGGAAGTACCTGACGACGGCCGCTACCATTCGGCTCTGAAGGGACGCCAGTTCGCGACGCAATTTGCGTAGAAGCCGGTCGTAGTCGCCGTGCTCAAGGTAGTCGGCAATTGCACATTGCACGGGCACAGACGCCGGGGCCATCGTCAGCCAGCGCGCGTGCTCAATGCTCGCGGCGTATCGCCCCGCCGCTACCCAACCGAGGCGCAGTCCGGGCGCCAGGCTCTTCGAAAACGAACCGCAGTGCAGCACTAGGCCGTTAGAATCGAAGCGTTTTGCCGGATACGCGGGCGTCAAGCCAAAATGCAGTTCGCGGAATACGTCGTCCTCGATCAGCGGCACGCCATGCTTTGCCAGCAACTTTACGAGCGCCTCCTTCCGTTCATCGGAGAGCGTCGCGCCGGTAGGTTGGTGCAGCGTCGTCATAAACCAGCAAGCCCGTACCGGATGCTGCCGCAACGCCTCCGCTAATACGCCGAGGTCGAGTCCACGGTGTGGATCGACAGGGATTTCCACGGCCTTCAGATGCAGGCGCTGGACTGCATCGTGCACAGCATGGAATGCGGGCCGTTCTATTGCGATGGTGTCGCCGGGTCGCGTCAGAACCTGCAGACAGAGTATCAGTGCATCGAGCGCGCCACTCGTCACAATAACCTCATCGATTGGAACGGTTACCCCTGTGACAATGTAGCGCAGGGCGATCTGGCGACGCAGATCTGCTTCCGCCTTTCCTGCCACCAAGGCATTCCGGGAACTCGACATCCTCCGAGTCGCCGCAGTCAACGAGCGTGAGATCCGCCCAAACGGAAACAGCTGGGCGCTTGGCTCCGAGGAGCCAAGCGCCGGATGCGCGCATCGACGTTGAGCCTTCATGAAGCGGATAATCAGGCTGTCGCCATCAACCTCGTCAATACTGCACTTTGAAATGATTGGTAGTGGTTTCGTTAGCGCAGGCCGACTTGCGACGAAATAACCCGACCGAGGTCTTGCTACGATCAGGCCGCGTCGTTCGAGCGTGTAGTAACCCTGGAAAATCGTTGAAGGGCTGACGCGGTACGAACTGCTCGCCTGGCGCACCGACGGGAGCCGCACGCCGGGCTCAAGCGTACCGTTCGCAATCAGGTTTTCGAACTCTGCCGCTAGTTGGAGATAGCGCTTCATTACTATGTCATGCTAATTAATTAGAGTCGACTCAGGTTGTTCTTGTTGCGGGCGGGATGCCTCATTCAGAAGTTTCGGACCCGCCAGCCAAGCACGGTTGCTGCTCCCCCCGACTTTGAGGACGGGGCGTTTGCCGTCTGGAGAAATGCCTTCAACTGGCTGGCGCCGAGTGCACGGCTGTAAAAGAAACCTTGCCCGAATTCGGCTCGGCTTGCCCGCGCGACATTGTGATGCGCCATGTTCTCGATGCCTTCGACCACGACCACAGCGCCCATCTCATGGCCCATGCTTGTCAACGCACTGATCTGTCCGGAGCGTTCATCGGGATCCATTCCCAGCACATCCCTGTCGATCTTCACCATCTCAAAGCTCATGCCTGGCGGCAGTTCAAGTCCGACATCAGTGGAACGCAAGCCCGACAGGGCAAAACGCATTCCTTTATCACGCGCCTGTGCCATCATCGGGATGAGACGTTTTTTGAACTTCCTCGCGCTGTCTGCCCCGATCTTCAGTATTAGCGGTGGAAGACCGAGGGAGCCAACGTCACCCATGTCCGCGATGAACGCGGAACTTACCAGGTAAGAAGCGGGAGCGGTTACGCCCAGGTAGAGCGATTTCGGAGCGCCGATTTCCCGCAGATCCTCAGCGGCACGCGACAGGACGAATCGCGTCATGGGCCCAATCAGGCTGCTGCTCTCAATGAACTTCATGTAGTGGGCCGGCCCCAGCGCGCCATATTTCTCGTTTTCCCATCGCAGTAACGCTTCGATGCCGACACACCTGGCCCGCCGCACGCCAACGACAGGTTGATACTCAACATGGAACCGGCCTCGACGCAGCCCTGCACGCGCTGCACGCAGCAGGGACTTATCGTAGCGAAACCACCTTTTGAGGGCCCAACCGACAAGAACGACCAGGACCGCCACCAGAATCGGCCACAATATAAATCCTAATATGGTCCATACTGAGGTACGCTGCGTAGCAGTGCTCGCCGAAGGCTGCACCGAGACGAGTGTGTCGGTATCGATCGAAGGTGAGACTGCTTGTGTTTCACAACGCGTACCCAATGAGCAATCCGGAGGCGACATCGCCGGTGGTTCCGGCGACTGCTCCGCGCGGTCGAACCACGACGCGGGACCGGCCACAGCGTCAGAGGCCAAAAGGCCGTTTCGTTCTGCCGCCGCGTGGCCGCTGATATCCCACTTCACTTCCCTGAGCAGCCTCACCGCGTTCGGCCCCAAACTGGCCATCGCAGCAGCGGTGCCGGTCGCATCGCCACGCGTGTCGTCGAGCGAATCGCAAGTAATAGTCAGTAAAGACATCGGGCCGGCAACCGGTCCGGCAAGGGCGGCGGGAATAGCGGGCAACGGCGCAATAGACGCGCAGGCTGAGCCGAAGCGAATCGGGGGTGCCGGTGGTCCGGCAAGCAAGTCCTTCAATTGCTGCCAGACGTTGCCTTCAACCGTCAGACTGCGACTGGAGCCCGTGTCGGGCGGACCTGCAATAGCGAGTGAGGTGCCTGCGCAGGCGACGAGCATGATTGCCATACCTCGTCTCCAGGCCCGGCGGGGCGCGATGACCGCGGCGCATCTGACAGTTGAAACTGGGAACCGAGATGCCATTGATTTATCGTTAAAAATTCGGCTTAAAAAATCGCTATCGATTGGACCGCTACACGCAGGCGAAACATCGGAAGAACTGGAAACTGTCTGGGGCGCACTTTGCCAGCGTGTGCGCGTTCGCAATAGAAGCAGATTGCAAAAGAATGGCCGTATCAGATTAAAAAGGGGCATTCTTCTAACATCGGGTGTGTGTGCTACCGGGGCTGGTCACATGCCCGCAATGGTGTTATCCGTGAGGAGGACAAGTTGAAACGGTACGAGCGGCTGGCCGACCAACTCAGTGGGCTCATCAAGCGCGGTGATCTGCCACCCGGCGCGCGTATCCCTTCGGTGCGCGCGGCGTGCAAGGCTTGGGGCGTGAGCCCCGCGACGGTATTTCGTGCCTATTACCTGCTCGAAAGTCGGGGCTTGATTAAAGCGCGCCCGCGTTCTGGCTATTTCGTGTCGCCGACTGCCATAAAATTGGCGCGGCCAACGCCCGAGACCTCGCCGGGCACCGACCCGAAGACCGTCAATATCAGCGACCTTGTCTTTGAGGTCCTCAAGACGATCAGGCAGCCCGAGACTGTCCCACTTGGTTCAGCGTTCCTGAGCCCTGCGCTGTTTCCGATGGCGCGCGTCGGAAAGTCGTGCGCGACGGTCAATCGTTCAACGGACCTGGCCAGCATGGTCGACGGACTGCCACCAGGGCACGAAGGATTGCGCCAGCAGATTTCGTTGCGTTACCTGATGGCGGGGATGACGGTGCCTGTCGACGAAATAATCATTACGAGCGGTGCACTCGAAGCCTTGACACTAAGCGCCCAGTTGCTCGCCGCTCCAGGTGATGTGATCGTGATCGAAAAGCCGACGTTCTATGCAGCGCTGCAGGCTATCGAGCGTCTGAGGCTGAACGTAGTGGAGATTCCTGTAGACCCGGTGAAGGGGCATGATCTGGATGCGCTCGCGCGTGCACTGCAGCAACATCCGGTTCGCGCCTGCTGGTTCATGACCTCGTTTCACAATCCGACAGGGGTGACACTGGACGATTCCAGGAAGCAGGCACTGGTTGATCTGCTCGCCAGACACGACGTGCCGCTCATCGAAGATGACGTCTACAACCAGCTGCATTTTGGTCCGCACCCGGTGCGTCCGGCCAAATTCTTCGACCGGCAGGGTCTTGTCATCCATTGTGGATCGTTCGCGAAGTGCCTTGCGCCCGGATATCGTATCGGCTGGGCGGCTGCCGGCAGGTTCGCGGGCAGGCTGGAACACGCGAAATGGATGACCACGCTATCGGCCAGCATGCCAGCACAGCGCGCAATCGCGGACTATCTGGAGCACGGCGGCTATGAACGTTTCCTGCACAAACTACGACGCGAGTTGGCCCTTCAGCAATCGCAAATGCTCGACGCGATTAGCCGGTATTTCCCGGCCAGTACAATGGCGACGAGGTCTGACGGCGGCTATTTCACGTGGGTGGCGCTGCCGGATCACGTCGACTCGATATACCTCTTCCAGGCTGCGCTCAGCCGTGGCATCAGTATCGCGCCCGGACCCATCTTCTCTGCGGATGGCGCCTTTCGACACCATGTGCGTCTGAACTATGGATACCCGTGGTCGGCACGGCTCGATAAAGCGGTCGCGACACTCGGCGCCCTGTGCGCCGATGAATCGAGTTGCGGCGCAAAGCTGGCTGGTCCGGTTCAGACGGCATGACACGGGCGTCGATCTCAACCCGGCACGCTGGCCGGTGAATCGTGAAGCTCATGCACGACGATACGCGCCTTGCCGGCGACTTTCGCACGATACATCGCGGCATCCGCCGCGCGTAACAGGGCTTCCCCACTCAATGACTCTACCTGGCCGCGCAGTAGCATGCCGATACTCGCCGATAGCCGTACGACCTTCGCCCCGAACGTTATGGGCTGGCTCAATGTCAGCAGGATTGCACGTGCAATTCTCTCCAGTGCAGTACGATCGATTTCAGGGCCAGTCAGCAGCACCGTGAACTCATCCCCGGCATGCCGCGCAACCAGATCCCGGCCACGCACGCAGCGGCTGATCCGGCGCGCGGTTTCAACCAGTACTTCGTCGCCGCACTGATGCCCGTATGTATCGTTCACAGCCTTGAAGCCGTCCAGGTCGATAAACATGATGGCAGCGACACCGTCGCCTCCTGCTGCGCATGCTTCCTCCAGCCTGTCGAAGAACGAGCGTCTGTTAGGCAGGCCGGTCAGCGCGTCGTGGAACGCCTGATGCCGCAGGCGATCGAGCAACGCCGTTCGCTCCGTCACATCCTGCACCAGCAGGTAGTACCCGTCAGCCGCCTGATCGTGGACGCGACGCGGCACCAGCACACCACGCAGGACACGTTGACTCCCGTTAAGCGTCGCTCCAACCTCGTACTCGACCCTTTCGCCGTTGAGCGCGCGTTGGACGTAGGGCTCGATGGCAGCAAAATAGCCAGCGTCGAGAACCTCATGGGCGAGCCGTCCCACGATCACCTCCGGGTCCAACCCAAACCACTCACGATAGGTTGAGTTGGCGAACCGATAACGTCGCTCACCGTCGACATAAGCGACCAGCACCGGCAGATTGTCAGCGATGGCGCGCAAATCCACGCGCGTAGCTCCCAATTGTCGCTCGGCGGTCGTCAGCTGCTCATGCGACCTGCGCAGAACTTCCGAGGCCTCATGGGCTGCCCGATGCAACGCAGCCTCTCGCGCATCGCGCGCGGCTTTTTCCCGTTGCTCCGCCTGGGTATCGTGAATGACAAACAGCCAGCCTCCGTCGTGGGTCGACCCCGCCTGCTTAAGTGCCACCTGCACTCGCGCTGGCTTACTTTGCTTGTTGCGCAAGCGGAACGTTACGTCCAGCGTCAGTACCTCGACCCCGCGGCCACGACTGAGTGCCTGCACGACCTGTTCAAGCTTGGTCCGGTCGCTCGCACCCAGCAGATCGAGTGCGTTCGTTTTTGTCAGCGGAGCGCGCGAGTGCGCGAAGAATTTCACGCAGGCATCATTCAAGTGCCGCCACTCCCAGTCCCTTCCGATATGCGCGATAGCGACCGGCGTCCGATGGAACGTCTCGACGTAAAGTGCATGCTGGGCCTGAAGCCGGTCGATCGCCTGAAGCACCTGCAAACGATCAGAGCTGTCCAGCTTGCGCAGGCCAACTTCGTGCTCGATCATTTGCCCCAGGTCTACTAGCATCTGACGCTGTTGGCGCGTGAAGCGCCGCGGCAACGAGTGCATCACGCATAGCATACCGATGGGTTTGCCGCACGGTAGACGCAGCGCAATACCTGCGAAAAAGCGGATCCCCAATTCGCTGGTTGCTAGTGGCCCCTGCGCAAGCTCCGCATCGGACAACGCATCCCTGACGACGAACGGTTCCTCGCATTGGAGCGTCCGGTTATAGTACGACTCCACATGGAATACGAGGTCCCGTTCGCACCCGCTTGCGCCTATGACTTCTGGCTGACCTAGTCTGTCGAGACATACGACGGATATTGGTAAGTTCAGCGCGCACGCGGCGACTCGGGTCACGCGCTCAAAGTACTGATCGTATTCGGTTTCTGGTGGCATGGTGGCGCTGGCTGGTTATCGTTGTTGCTGCTGCTGAGCATCCATGATGCTTTCGTCTTTCACGCTACATGCTCCGTTCCGGTCAGATTCTGTAACGCGCTTATCGACGTCTTCGCCGACGCAAACGCGCGAAACTGATCGATTGCCATCGGCTTCCCATACCAGTATCCCTGCGCGAGGTCGATTCCCGAGCGCTGCACCACATCGTGTTCCGCAGCGCTCTCCACGCCTTCCACGACAACTTTCGCACCAAGTGTATGCACCAACCCGGCTATTGACTTCAGAAACTGGATTCGCGCTTCGCCGCGCATGGCTAGAAATCTCCGGTCTACTTTCACGTAGTCGAACCGAAAGTCCGCGAGTAAGTCCAGATTGCTGACGCCAGTGCCGAAATCGTCGAGTGACAGGCGTACATCGCGTTGCCTCAAATGGCTAAGCGCCCTGACAACCCGCGGCGTACGCTCGACGCAACTGCGTTCGGTGAGTTCCAGAACGAGGCGCTCCAGCATCGGACCGGCGGACTCACAGATATCCTCGACAAAGCGGTATTCCATCAGATGCCGGGCGCAGATATTTACCGATATATGCCAGTGCGGAGCAAACGGCAGTTGGGTCAGTGCGCTATTCGCCTCGCGCAGCACGAAACGGGTCAACGCGCAGAGCAGACGCGTGCCTTCGAGTTCCCCAATGAACTGCCCGGGGCCCCCAGCTCCGAACTTTGGATGGTCCCACCGGAGCAGGGCTTCCATGCCGACGCAATGTCGCGTGCGCATGTCCACAATGGGCTGATAGACAACATAGAACTCTCCGCGGCGAAGACCGATGCGCGCCGCGCGGCGCAATCTTGCTTTTGGACGAACCAGGTAACCAACGTACATAACCGCGAAGCAAGCCGATAGCGCGACAACCAGCACCACGGCGTCTCGAGATGCGATCAGGCTGGCCGCGAAGAAACCAGCCACGCTCAACGCGACAGCAACAGTCACCCTCACTTCAAGATGCCCGTCGAATACAGGTCGCAGCCGGCGCATTCGTGCTGTGCAACGTTGGAAAAATCGCATGAAGTTGCTTTCGCACCGTTATCTGTGTTGCGTACTATGACCTGACTGCGTTTGGAAAACGAGTAGCAGTTACGTATCAAAACATGCGTATCAGATTACCGGCACACGCGGGAAAGTCGGCGCGGCAGTTCGCTGAGCAGGCCTGTCTCTTTATTCGGCGGCTCACGCGCTCGCCTTAACCGTCAAGACGTTATGCGAGGCACGACGTATGAATGACCCCGGCGACTTTTCGTCAAGCGTCCCTTCGCCGAACCGGACGCGGTGCTCGAGTACTTTTCATGCTATAGCCAACGCCCCGCGATCTCCAACCAGCGCACGGTCGCATTCGATGAGTGCGGCGTGACGGGTTGTCGCGCAAGGCTGCTGCAAGTTTCGACACGATCACAGAAATCCGACATTTCTTGGCAGGAAGGTGAAAGAAGCGTAGTCAGCGCAAGTCTAATCTCCATTGATAACTACATCTCGTCAATGGCCCGCCGCTGCATGTGGAAGTATGTGCCGGGCGGGGGGCACCGCTGCAGTCTTGCCGAGCGGCTGACCGGGTTGCATGTGGCACGGGGACTGAAATCAATCATCATGTCCCGGCAGTGTTTCGGTTCATCTTTCAGAAAGAAGGAGCGAGTAAATGAGCGATCTAGTTGTTGTGAGTTTCAAAGGTGAAGACACTGCCGACCAGGTGTTGAACAAGCTTCAGCAGCTGCAGAAAGAGCACCTGATCGACCTTGAGGATGCCTGCGTCGTGGTCCGGGACGCGAAGGGCAAGATACACCTCAAGCAAGCCGTGGATCTCGTCAGGATCGGCGCGCTCAGCGGCGCCGCCTGGGGCGGTGTGTTCGGTGCGCTGGTGGGCTTGTTATTGCTCAATCCGCTCGTCGGACTGGCGACAGGCATGGCCGTCGGCGCCGGCGCGGGCGCGTTGTCGGGCGCGCTCTCAGACTATGGAATCGATGACGATTTCATGCGTTCGACAGGCCAGAACATCGAGGCGGGTTCGTCCGCGCTTTTCATCCTGGTGCGTCAGGTGAACTTCGACAAGGTTCTGCCGGAACTGAAACCTTTAGGTGGAAAGGTATTGAAGACGTCTCTGACGAACGACCAGGAGGAACGTCTGAGAAAGGCACTGGAGGGCTTGAACACCAGCGGCGTGGCCAGCTGAAAACCGTCCGGTGGAGGATGATATGAAAATGCAGGAAGCACCACTCGTCGCGCTCGCGGCGAGCGTCACGGCTATTCATGCGTCAGGCCGGGGGTCACCGCTCTCGCCCGAGTCCCGATGAATAGTCGCTGTGCGCGTGCTGCGGATGAGCGCGTGAAGGGAATGCCTGCGCCAAGAAATTTTTCCGCCGCCAAGCGGCCCTTGTCCCGTAGCGCCGATCACCGGATACTCATCGTGTATCTCCTTTCAAAAAGACACGCGCGGCGATGGCGCTTCTCATGCGCATCGATCGGGCACCGCCGCGCGACGCCGCGCTCTGTGTCCCTCGAGCACGAACCTGACCGCGAATCGACGTCCGATCTCTGCGCATACGCCTGTACGCGGATTTTGCGCCGATGGTGCCCGAGTGGGACAGCCAGATGAATGGCAAACGGCCTTCTACCTTCAGCCGAACAGGCACTAGACTTCAATCATCCGTGCGTGATCTCCGCACGAGACTTTCACGCGACGTGACTCCGTGACGACGTTCGCCACTCATGAGGGCAAGCCCATGTCGAAGTCCATTCAAACGGCCGAGCAGATTCGCGGCGAAACACAGCGGCGCGTCGAGCAGCTTGCAGCCGACGTCCCCCACCATTTGCGAGTTCGCGTGCCGCTGCCCGAGCGGCATCCGCCCGACGCCTCCGGCCGGAACTGGGACATGCTCGCGCTCAACGAGAGCGGCACCGACTATCTTCGACAGGTCAGGCGTGTCATCGAGGACATGCGTACTGAGTTCGTTCTGCCGGATTGAGACGAACGTGCGCCGGCCAGTGCGTTCAATAACTTGAGGCGGCGTCGCGGCAGACGTCGGACACCGTATGCAGACAAACACGCTTGCCTGGCAAGGGTACGAGATCGCGGTGCAGCCGGAGCAGAACGAATTCGGCGCATGGCGCGCGAAGGTCAACGTACGCAAGGCTTCGGATACGTTGACCGAGTGTCGTCCCGAGACCGTTCAGCCGGAATGGTTAACCGAGGCCGAAGCCGTGCGTGACGGCTTCGAATGGGGCCGCCGCTTCGTACGGCAAAAGATCGAAGCGTCGGCGGATTCCCTTTGACGGTTGACCACACACATGACCCGAACACAGACATGGGCGAGGCACACATGGTCAAGATCTATGGACGCATGCGGTCGGCGGAAGGCTATGCGATCCGCGATTTCCTGCATCGTTGCGACATTCCCTTCGAGTGGATCGAACTCAATAACGATGAAGAGGCGGTGAAGCTGGCACAGGTGCAGCACCTTCGCGACTCGCGCCTGCCGGTATGCGAGTTTCACGACGGCACGCGACTCGAATGTCCGACTGTCCGGCAGATCACCGAAAAGCTCGGCTGGTTTCGCAGCCCGTCACGTTCGGAATACGATCTCGCGATCTATGGCGCCGGGCCGGCCGGTCTGAGCGCCGCGGTCTACGGTGCATCCGAGGGATTGCGCACGGTGCTGGTGGAGCGCTGGGCCGTTGGTGGGCAGGCTGGCAGCACTTCGAAGATCGAGAACTACCTGGGGTTTCCGGACGGTGTCAGCGGAACGGAGCTCGCCGAGCGGGCTCGCGATCAGGCAGTCCGCTTCGGTGCGGAAATCCTGCTGGCCCGTTCCGGCGTGCGCGCGGATTTCTCGACGGGAAACGGTATCGTCTATCTCGAAGACGGTACGCGGATCACGGCACGCACGTCGGTGTGCGCGACAGGTGTCGCGTACCGGCGGCTCGACTTGCCAGACGAAGCGCGCTTCAGCGGCACGGGTGTGTACTACGGCGCGGGTGCGAGCGAGGCATCGCTGATCCGCGGCGAAGACGTGTACATCGTGGGCGGCGGCAATTCGGCGGGGCAGGCCGCGATGCATTTTTCCCAGTACTGCAATCACGTCACGATGGTGGTGCGCGACACGTCGCTGAAAAGCACACTGTCGCAGTACCTGATCGACCGTATTTCATCCGCGTCAAACATCGAGGTGCTGACCTGCACGACCGTTACCGCATTGCATGGCGACGACGTGCTGCGCGAAATCACGCTGACCGATCGCCGCGGCGGCGAAGCGCGACGCGTGAAGACGAACTGGCTCTTCGTTTGCATTGGCGGCCTGCCGCAGACTGATTGGGCCAAAGAAGTGGGCGTGGCGCGCGATGAAGCCGGCTATCTCGTGACGGGCACTGACCTCCACGACACGGACCAGAAGCTGCAGTGGCCGCTGGATCGCGAGCCGCTGTATCTGGAAACCAGCATGCCCGGCGTGTTCGCCGCTGGCGATGTCCGCCACGGCTCGATCAAACGCGTAGCGGCCGCCGTCGGCGAAGGAGCCACGGCGGTAGCGCTCGTGCACCGCTATCTGAGCGGCGCATGATGTGCTTCATGTGCCTCACATGAAGCACATCATGCGCCGTCTGCTTTCTTTGTCGTAATCTCATCACCAGGAGCTGACCATGACTCCCACCTGCACGCATCTGGATGGAATCCGCGTATTGCAGACCACGAAGCACTATTGCGAAGACTGCGTGAAACTCGGCCACTCCTGGGTACATCTGCGGCTCTGCATGTCGTGCGGTCATGTCGCTTGTTGCGACTCGTCGCCCGATCGCCATGCGAGCGCGCATTATCACGCGACCGGCCACCCGCTGGTGCGTTCCATTGAACCGGGCGAATCGTGGATCTGGTGCTATCGCGACGAGATGATCGCGGGAGAAGTGGCACTGTAAGCGGGTACAGCTGGCGGCGTTGACTCCGCCGGCCGTACCCGTCGGCCGTACCCGTCGTTTCCGAGCCTCAGGCCGGGGCTTCGGCGGCTTTCCTGGCTTCTTCGCCGGTCGATTCCTGCGCCGCCAGCTTTTTCACACGTACGGCCTTTTCGCTGGCGTCCCAGTCGATTTCGACAGCATCGCCGCTGCGCACGTCGCCTCGTAACAGCGAGTCGGCGAGTTCCGATTCCACTTCCATACGGATCTTGCGCTTCAACATCCGCGCGCCGAACTCCGGATCGTATCCAACCCTGGCCAGATGATCACGCAGTGCATCGTCGAACGACAGTTCGATATTCTGCGCGGCCGCCGTGCGCTGCACGCGCTGGAGCTGCAGGTCGACGATCCGGCGGATCTGCTCCCTGCCGAGCGCATGGAACACAACCACTTCATCGACACGGTTCAGGAACTCCGGCTTGAAGTGATGCCGCAGGACTTCCATCAGCCGGTCGCGCAGCGCGGGATAGTCCAGCTGTTTCGAATCGGCCTTCATGTTGTCCTGAATCATCTGCGAGCCGATGTTGCTGGTGGCGATGATCACGGTGTTGGTGAAATCCACGAGCCGTCCCTTGCCGTCCGTCAGACGTCCTTCGTCGAACAGTTGCAGCAGGATGTTGTGCACTTCGGAATGCGCCTTTTCGATCTCGTCGAGCAGCACGACACTGTATGGGTGGCGCCGCACGCGCTCGGTCAGCTGGCCGCCTTCTTCGTAGCCGACATAGCCGGGAGGCGCGCCGACGAGACGGGCCACCGTGTGGCGTTCCGAGTATTCGCTCATGTCGATGCGCACGAGTGCGTTCTCGTCGCCGAATACCGCGGCGGCGAGCGCCTTCGCGAGTTCGGTCTTGCCAACGCCGGTCGGTCCGAGAAAGAGGAAGCTGGCGATCGGCTTGCCAGCTTCCGTCAACCCCGCGCGTGAAAGTCGCACGGCCTTTGATACGGCCGTGACGGCTTCGTCCTGTCCGACAACGCGTTCCCTCAAACGGTCTTCCAGACGCAGCAGCTTTTCGCGATCCTCGGCTGTGAGTTCGGACACCGGCACGCCGGTCAGCGAGGATACAATCTGCGCGATGTCTTCCGCCCCGACTTCCTGCGAACTGGTGCCGCGTTCCTTCTTCCAGGCCTCGGTCGACTCATTCAGACGCGCTTGCTCGGCCTTGATTTTCTCCTGCAGTTCCTTCGCCTTGTCGAACTGTTTGGCCGCGCTCGCCGAGTCCTGCTCCTGACGCAGACGACGGACAGTGGCCTCGATTCCCTGCAGCGCCTGCGGTCGCGAGTTCGACGAAATGCGCACGCGAGCCGCGGCCTGGTCGAGCAGGTCGATAGCCTTGTCGGGCAGGAAGCGGGCGGCGATATAGCGATCCGACAGCTTCGCCGCGGCCGTGATCGCCTCTTCGGTGATCTTCACCTTGTGATGTGCCTCAAGCCGGTCGCGCAGGCCGCGCAGGATATCAATCGTGTCCTCGACGCTCGGCTCGGGCACCATCACTGGCTGGAAGCGCCGTTCGAGTGCCGAATCCTTTTCGATGTACTTCTGGTATTCATTGAGCGTGGTTGCGCCGATCAGATGCAGCTCGCCGCGCGCAAGCGCCGGCTTGAATACGTTGCCGATATCGAGCCCGCCTTCGCCGCCGCCCTGGCCCGCGCCGACGATCGTATGAAGCTCGTCGATGAAAATGATCAGCCGGTCCTGGTTCGCGACGATTTCGTCGAGCACCTGCTTGACGCGCTCTTCGAATTCGCCCCGATATTTCGCGCCCGCCACCACGCTGTTGATGTTCAGCTCGACCACGCGCTTGCCGCGTAGCACTTCAGGGATCTGGTCCTGCGCGATGCGTTGCGCCAGACCTTCGACGATCGCCGTCTTGCCGACGCCCGGCTCGCCGATCAGAACCGGGTTGTTCTTGCGGCGCCGCGCGAGCACTTCGATGGTGGTTTCGATTTCTTTGTCACGGCCGATTACCGGATCCAGCTTGCCGAGCTTTGCCAGCTCGCTTAGATCGCGCGCGTATTTATCGAGCGTCGGGGTGGAGGAGCGGCCTTCGACGCTGCCGTCTTCCGCGCCCTGGCCCACCACCTTCACTGCTTTCTGACGCAGGGATTGCGACGTCAACCCGAGTTTGCGCAGCAGCTCGCCGGCGAAGCCGTCTCCTTCCTCGACGAGACCGATCAGGATGTGTTCCGGGCCGACATAGCTATGGTCGAGCTCGCGCGAGGCCACGAGTGCATGTTCGAGCGCGCTCTTTGCGCGCGGCGAAACGCCGATGCGGGCCTCGTCTCCATCGGCTTTGGCCGTACCGCGCGGCGCGTCCTGTTCGATGGTGCGCTTGATATCGTCGGCATCGAGCTTGAACTCGCGCAGGATTTCGTTGACGACGTTGCTATCGGCGAGCGCGAGCAGCAGATGTTCCGTGTCGACCTCGTTCTTGCCGAACTCGACAGCTTTCTGCGCGGCCGCCTGCAGCCGGTCGAGCCCGCTTTCGCTCAGAAAGCTCTGCAGGTCGACGCCCTCACGTGCACGCCTGCGTCGGCGAGGGCGGGCACCGCTGCTGTCCGGTCCGCCTGCTGCTTGAGCTGGACCGGATGACCCGGCCGAAACCGACGCGCGGTCAGGCGCGGGACGCCCTGCCCGCTCCCAGTCCGTGCCGCCGTTTTCGAATGGCGACCATCCCTCGTCGAACAGGCGCTCGAACAGCCCACCGTGGAAAAGCGACTCGAGCGGCGACAGGCTGCGCTGATGGCGTGCCATGAACTGCATGTGATGTTCGTCGCAAAGCATCAACTGGCGGCGCTGGCCGTTCTCGGTGATCGTGATCTGTGTAGTCGCCGGTTTACCGCAAACACTGCACTTGGCCATGATGTTCCTCTTCAGGTTCTGCCCACGCGCTGTGCGTTGCGACGTGGACGGCTGGGCTGTCCATATCCTGGATATTTCTGCCTCGCCGACGCACTGCTCTACATCCCTCGTGGCGAGGCCTTGCGGGATTCGCGGGTCACCTGATCTCGGTCTGCTTTGTCTCGCCCGCCTTGGGCACGCGTCGCCGTCGTCGACTGCGTCGAATGCGCGGCTGAAACCAGATGCGATTCAAATCGCCGAACCACAGTTCCAGCGGCCCAGGCCGCCGAACGGGTCCGGATCAGACCGGTGAGCATCTGTAGCAAAGCACCGCTGAAAATAGCGTGCGCACTGATCATCCAAACAAGTGCAAGCACGCCAGCGCCGGGCCACGCGATCACGAGCACGCCGAATACCAGCGAAATAGTGCCGGTTGCGTACAGCAACCGGGCGCGGCGCAAGCGGCCACGCGACCGGGTGACGGCAGATTCGACACTACGCGCCGACAGAAGCGACTTCTTTCTCATTCCTGCGAAGACTTGTCGGGATTCTGCGATCCTGGCGCGCGTCTCCCAATGCCCGCAATTCGCTTCGCGCGGCACTCGGCTCGAACACATCCATTTGGCGAGCGTCAGGCGCTTCGTCGAACGAAGGCGATGCACGGTGCACTAACGGTGACGTGGTTACATTTGCCGGTTACGTCAAGGCTGCTTCCTTCTACGGCTGTCCTGTCAGCCGTTGACAATGACGTCCGCCGGTTGCGTTCAAGCAGCTATCTGTAAAAAAACAGCACGAACCCGAAAGACCGTGGCGCATGAACTGCCACATCGTCAGCTGACCTTCGCACGACGCACGTGCAATCCGCCCCCCGCTGTGCGCGCACGGCGTATCCACGCCCGCCCGGAAGCCAGATCATGGACAGAAAGAAAAGCAGGCTGCGCCGGGATTTCGATGCACTGCGTCTGCAGTGGGACGTACTCACGTTTTATGAACGCTTCGAACAGCTTGTCGCGCATGTGCTGAGCCTGGTGATCTCCGTCATCATTCTCGTGTCGCTTTGGCAATTGATTCGCGCGGTGACTGCATTGCTAGTTTCGGACGCACTAAACCCGCTCGATCACGCAGTGTTCCAAACGGTCTTCGGCATGGTCATGACGTTGCTGATCGCAATGGAATTCAAACATTCGATTACGCGCGTGATGGCGCGGCGCGATCATATCGTTCAGGTCAAGACAGTGGTTCTCGTTGCGCTGCTTGCCATCGCCCGCAAATTCATTATTCTCGATCCGGCCAGCGCACCCTCGCAGATCGCGGCGCTTGCGTTTGCGCTGGTGGCGCTGGGGATCGTCTACTGGCTGATGCGGCAACGCGACGACCCTGTCGACGCGACCTCGGCACCGGACGCCGAAGTCGACCGGACCCTGTATGCACAGCGGCAGCAGGAAACACGATCCGGCGAAGGTGCGCGGCGGGTCGATTGACTCGGGCTGCCGCACGACGAGAACAAAAGCGCCGGTTTAGCGCACGTCGTCGACTACCAGGGGAGACCCGGATCCCGCTTCCAGTTCGACCTTCGTCGTGATGCCCGCAACTTCGCCAATGAATCAGCTACTGACGTTACGGCGGGCAAGCCGGTATGCGCGTGGCGTTACGCCGGTGTATCGATGAAACACTTCGGTGAAATGCTGTTGAGTCTGAAACCCCGCGAGCGCGCCAACGTCAACCAGAGGAGGGGTTTGTTGGCTCAACATCGTCCTGGCAAATTTCACTCGTTCGAGTGTCACGTATAGATGCGGCGGATTGCCTGTCGCCGTTTTGAAAGCGCGTGCAAAGTTTGATGTGCCCATGTGCACCAGCATCGCGAGTTGCCCGACCAAAATGGTTTCGGCTATATGCTCATGAACGAAGGCTTCAACGCGACTCAGCATTTGAAGCGTAAGAGGCGTATCTGGCGCTGCCGCACCAGCACAGTGCCCGTAGTAAAGAGCGATGTGCACCGAGATGACATCGGCGAAAGCGTCGGCGCAGGCAGCGTCGACGAGTTCCACACGATGCAAAGCACTCAATGTGTCCGCCACCTCACGCAGGAACGGATCCCAAGACCTGGACCATTTCGGGACGGCTACAAACGCTTCTTGCGAGGCTTGTCCAAGTACGCCCCTTCTGAGCGCGATGACCCACCCCTTGGAATCGTTGTCGGCGATCCTGGCCAACTGCGCGCCCGCCGGAATGACTGCGACAAATGGCGCACTTATCAGCATGGAGTGATTCACTCCGAGGTCGTCACAGCCCGCAGCCTGCACAACAGTGGTACCTGTCGGCATAACGAGCCGAAGTCCCTGCACGGTATTCGGCCCGCCGTTGGTGAAAGCGACGTTCATGGGTTGGCAGCGCAACCCGTAATCCGGGGTCAATCCAGTCGTTTGTTCCATGACAAGCAGAAGTCTCCTCGTTGCCTCGTTGCATACCCAAGCTTACGCCGAAATCAAGGCTTCCTAAGGTGGATTTGTTATATGGGCAAATGCGGCAGGCGAGAAATCGTCGCTAACCATCGCGGCGATCCGGAGGAACAATCCCGTCGCCGAGAGCATGAGGAATTGAAGGCCGCGCTCGAAGCGAGCCTCCCGATGATCGCGATCCCGACCACGAATGCACGCCAAGGGATGACGCCGATCTATGGCGAATGAGGACGGTCTGAAACGTACGGGACGCGACCTGCATGTGTTGCCGAAGACGGTCATCTACGACCCGAGCTATCACGTGAGTTGCCGCCCGGCTTGTCCTTCGTAACGGGGTATAACGCCCAAGCAGTTTGCTCCCCTCGGCGCTAGACTGTAGAGAGCAGCCAGGTGCTCGCCGAATGCGACGTTAGCTGGAAACCTTAGCGGGATGCCAATGATTTCACACCTGCAGTTGCTTCAGGCGATCTTGCGCATGGTCGCGGCAGTGCTGGTGGGCTGCATCGTCGGGCTCGATCGAAACCTGCACGGCAAACCAACCGGTGTGAAGACGCTAGGCCTCGTTGCGCTCGGTGCATGTCTCGTCACGATGGCCGGCATGTCCTTCGAACTGCACGGTTTCAGCGACAGCAGTGACGCCGGTCGTGCGATTCAGGGCGTCATTACGGGCATCGGTTTTCTCGGCGCCGGGGTGATCCTGCAAAACCGCGCCACCGGCAGGATCAGCGGCTTGACGACGGCGGCTTCGATCTGGGTCACCGCCGCGCTCGGCATTGTGTGCGGCATCGGCGCCTGGCAGATTGCGGGTATTGCCACCGCCCTGCTCCTGCTGCTGCTCTCGGTGGGCGGCAGCATTGAACGTGCGTTGCACCGGCGCTGGTTAAGAAAGTCGCCCGAAGAGCAGGCGGCGGTCATGCGGCACGACGAATAGTCACGCGGCGGCACTAATTGGCGCAGTGCCCAGGGAATGAATGTGCCGCGCGTCAAATGCATCGGTCGCGGACGACGCGAGACATAAGTCAGTGATGCTCGCTATAGTCGGACCTCGCCTTAGGTGTCGCGCGTACCTTTGCGTATTGAAACGCGGGCAGGGCCTTGATCGCATCTTTCGTCGCACCGGCAAGCACCAGTTTGCCATTGACGAAATCGAGCTGCTCAATCGGAATGGCCACGTCGTGATGCGACACTCCCAGAAACTGGTTTGCGGCGACGATTGCAAACGATACCGACTTGTCCGGTGCCACGATAATGTCATGAATGACGCCGACACGCTCACCCTTCTCGTTGAAGACCGGCTTGTCCATGATCGACTTTCTCACGCTCCAGCCTGCTACGATCGCGGCCGACTCTTCCACGGTGACACCAAGCGGCTGGGCGCCGGCCACCTGGGCGTTCGTGTTCGGAGCGAGTGCTAGCGACGACGCGAGCAGCAATACAAGCAGATTCGTTTTCATGGGATTTCCTTCGTTCTGGTGTTGACGGTGCGACACCAGGCCAGCAACAAAAAGGCAATGCCAGACCGTGCGCGGCGTAAGTTCATGTTAGAAGGTCTCACGGCAAGCCGCTATAAAAAAGCGGTGATGGAGTGAGTTATTTTCGTGCGTCTGGATGCCATTACGCACGACTCGTGAACGAATGCAGAATCGCGGAAACGCGTGGCAGAAACGCGAAAGAATCGCAGCTGCGTGGAGCCTAGACTGATGTTCATCGCATGACGGTACAGCTTGGAGTCCCACATGGATGAACTGCTTGGACGCGCATGGTGGATGCTCATTCTGCGTGGCACGTTAGGGCTACTGTTTGGCAGTCTGGCGCTATTCTGGCCCGGCCTCACTCTGCTACTGCTTATCACCCTGTTTAGCGCCTACGCAATCGCCGGTGGCATTGTCGCGATTGTCGGAGCCATCCGCTACCGCGCGACGCACGGCGGCTGGTGGGTGCCCTTGCTGCTCGGCATCTGCAGCATCGGCGCCGGTATGATCGCCGCATTAGTGCCGGGCATTACCACGCTGGTGCTGGTCGCCGTCATCGGCGCGAACGCGATTATCACCGGCGTATTCGATCTGATCGCAGCAACGCGGCTGCGCCATGCATGGATGCTGGTGCTGACCGGCGTGCTGTCCGTGCTGTTCGGCATTTTCGTGCTGCTCTTTCCGGGTGCCGGCGCACTAGCGCTCGTCTAGCTGATCGGCGTGTATGCGCTGTTCACGGGCTCGCTGCTGTTCGTACTCGGCATCACCGCGCGTGCCTGGCATCATGACGGCCTGACTGGCGAGCCGCACGCGCCATCGCATCCGTGAACGCACCGCTCGCAGGCGCTCGCGGGTCACATGGTCCAACCCGCGCCCGCACTCGCGGCGCACTGGGGCTGGCACTGGCGTGCCTCACGCAAGGAGAATCACATGCTGCTAGATCTCGACAAATGGAATCCGTTCCGGTTTTTACGCTCACACTCCGCGCAAACAAGCGCATCGGACCACGCGGGTGCGCCGCGCAACGGTCAGGAAGGCGTCCGGCAAAGCGGGCAACAGACTGGCGGCACGCAAACCGGCAATGGGACACCGACGGCAGCCGCCGCGGCGCCAGCTTCACTCTTGCCCGCCAACTGGCCGCTGCCTGATCCGATTCATCTGTTCGCCGAATTGATCCGCGATCCGTTCGGCGGCCGTGGACCGCTCGGAAGCTGGTTCGGCGACTTCAGCGCGAACGAGTTTCAACCGCGGATCGACGTCACCGACGATGGCGACGCTCTGCGTATCGTCGTCGAATTGCCGGGCATGACCCGCGACGACGTCGAACTCGAAGTGATTGAAGACATGCTGATCATCAGCGGCGACAAGCGCTTCGAATCAACGAGCGAAGAACAGGGATGCTATCGGGTCGAGCGGTCGTTTGGACACTTTCAGCGCGCGGTCCCACTGCCCGCGGGCATCGATCTCGACCGGGCGGAGGCCAGATTCGAAAACGGCGCGTTGACGCTGCGTCTCCCCAAAGCGGCCGGAGAACCGGCAGCCAGGCGGCGCATCGAGATCAAATAACGCAATCCGCACTCCGCGCTCAGGCCTATTGTGAAACTACTCGTCACCTTCCGCGGTCTCGATGATTCCGCCCATGCCGGCATCGAGCCCGCAGAGACACGTCCATATGACCGAAAGTAGACGACTTGAAAAACCCTTCAGGAAGACGTCCGCATGGCTTTGGCGACGTCCGAAAGCCGATATGGCTTATGCACGAACACGAATTCGCCGATTTCGCCGTGTTCTCGACGCAACGCCGCGAGTGGATAGGCGGATGTCATCACCACTTTCACATGTGGATGGGTCGACCTCACGAAGCGGGCGAGTTCGATTCCGCTTCTGCCTTGCGGCATCACGACGTCGCTGAAGATAATATCGATGTCGGTTCGCGCCCGGAGAACCTCGCTGGCCTCTGCCGCGTTTGCGGCAGTCACCACTTCATAGCCGATACTGCGGAACAGTTCGGCTGCCCCGCTTAGCAGGTCCGCCTCGTCTTCCACCAGCAGCACTGTCTCAACGGCAAGCTGTGTGGAATGCTCTGCCGTCTCGTGTGCGTCCCCTGATGTCTGAGGCAGGTAAAGGTCGACCGATGTCCCCTCGTTCACTACGCTGGTGATCACGACGTCGCCGCCGGACTGCGTGATGAACCCATAAACCTGACTCAGACCAAGACCGGTCCCCTTGCCCGGCTCCTTCGTCGTGAAAAACGGTTCAAATGCCCGGGCAACGACCTCTCCGGGCATCCCCTCGCCGTTGTCCGCGACCGATACCCGAACATACGAGGCTTCCTGCAACGCGCCGACGGCGCCTGCCTGGAGTTCTACGATCTGTGTGCTGACAACGATCCGTCCGCCACCCGGCAGCGCGTCCCTTGCATTGACGACGAGGTTCAGCAGCGCCGCCTCGAAGCGCGGGGCATCGATCCACGTCAACGCCGCTTCCGCGGCCGTTCGCACTTCAATGGCTACGCCCTCCATGCCGGCGCGCCGCAGCATTGGCTCGAAATCGCGGATCAGGACATTCAGATCATGGCACTCCGCCTTCAGCGGCTGCTGGCGGGCAAAAGAAAGCAGCTGTTGCGTCAGCGACGCACCGCGATCCACTGCCCGCTGCATGCTCTGGATCATCTTGACGTCGAGGTGCGTGCGCGACTGGGTAGCGAGCACCTGGAGGCCGTTGGAAACAACCGCGAGCAGGTTGTTGAAGTCGTGCGCGATTCCGCCCGTGAGTTGCCCGATTGCCTCCAACTTCTGCGACTGGAAGAGAGCGAGATTCGCCCGCTCGATCGCGGCGGCCGCCCCCTTCCTCTCGGTCATGTCGCGTGTGACCTTTGCGAATCCAACAAGCACGCCATCCTCGCCGTGTATCGCGTCCACGACGACATGGGCCCAGAAGCGCGTGCCGTCCTTGCGAACACGCCAACCTTCGCGTTCCACACGGCCCTTTGACGCGGCCGTCGCCAGAACCGAAGCCGGAGCACCGGCCGCGCAGTCTTCGGCTGTGTAGAAACAGGAAAAGTGCTTGCCGATAATCTCAGCCTCCTCGTAGCCCTTGATCCGCGCGGCGCCGGCATTCCAGCTCACTACCTCGCCTGTCGGCGACAGCATGTAGATGGCGTAATCGGTGACGCCGTGAACGAGAATACGGAACTGCTCCTCACTTTTACGCAATGCCTCGCTGGCAAGCATACGGTCGGTAATATCCCGGGTGATCTTCGCAAATCCCAGCAGCTCGCCCGCGTCGTTGCGAATAGGATCAATCACGACGCTCGCCCAGAACCGCGTGCCGTCCTTTCTGACACGCCAGCCTTCTGCCTCGAACTTTCCCTGCTCCATGGCGGTGCGCAACGCCGTCTCAGGCACGCCCGCAGTGCGGTCTTCCTCCGTATAAAACAGGGAGAAATGCTGCCCGATGATTTCAGTGGCCGCGTAGCCCTTGAAACGCTGGGCGCCGCTATTCCAGCTCGCGATATAACCGCTGGGGTCAAGCATATAAATGGCGTAATCCCGGACACTGGTTACGAGCAGTTCGAAACGCTGGGCGTCCGATAACGCGGTTTTTGGTGTGACGAGCGGGTTCATGAGCTCAAATGTTGGCAGTGGCAGCAGCAGATTGTATCGGCCCGAGTCGTGCATTTCGAGGTCGCGGGTTTCCGCCGATGCGCGGATTGCGCGGATTGCGCGGCCATCCACTGCAACGTCCCCGCGTGATCGACGCCGATCGCGGCTACAACTCCGAGCGGCACCGGCGGACATCGCGCAATGACTTTCGAGCGCCGTGCTGACATTCACGGGCCCCTCGTCAAACTCGTCATTGTTGCCGTTCGGACAACACGCTGAGCACACTCGCGACGCTACTGGCGTTCACCCCCGCTGGCTAGAATCAGTCCCACGGTCGTGTCGAAACGCGAGCAACACGAAGCATGCGAAACTCATGCTCGTGCTCGTGAACCGCGCCGCCCAGTGCTGCTTACCCCACCGATTAAGAGGACTATTGCCATGAGCGAAACAACCCGTAACGTGCAGCCTGTCACCGCCAATCTTGGCAAAGAAGGTTCAGGCGAACTCGTGCCTTCCCGCTACGCCGTGCGCGTGGGCGATGTCGATGTCGTGCTGATCAGCGATGGCGTCCTGCCGCTGCCGACCTCCACGATGTCCACTAACGTGAGCGAAGCAGACCGCAACGAATGGTTCGATGGCCGTTTCCTGCAACGTGACATGTTCGACTGGGCGCTGAATATCGCGCTCGTGCGCAGCGGCGAACGCCTGATCCTGATCGACTCGGGCGTGGGTGACGGTTTCGAATACTTCACGCGCGCCGGTCGGTCCATGATGCGCCTGGAATCGGCAGGCATCGACCTGGCTGCGATCACCGACATCGTCGTTACGCATATGCACATGGATCACGTCGGCGGGCTGAACGTTGATGGCGTCAAGGCCAAGCTGCGTCCGGACGTGCGCATTCACGTGTCGGCTGCGGAAGTGGAGTTCTGGAAAAATCCCGACTTCAGCAAGACGGTGATGCCGGAAACGGTTCCTCCCGCACTCCGCAAGGCTGCCGCAAAGTTCGTGGAACTCTATTGCGAAAACATCGTGCGGTTCGATCAGACCGTGGAAGTCGCAGCGGGCGTGTCGGCCCGCGTGACGGGTGGACACACGCCGGGGCACTGCGTCGTGGACGTCGCATCAGACGGCGAGAAGCTGACGTTCGTAGGCGACGCGATTTTCGAAGTCAACTTCGACAATCCCCGATGGCAAAATGGCTTCGAGCACGAGCCTGAGATGGCTGCGGATGTGCGTATCGCGCTGCTCAACGAAGCCGCCGAAACTGGCGCTCTGCTGGCCGCAGCGCATGTCGCGTTCCCGTCTATTGGTCACATTGCAAAGAACGGTAAAAGCTTCCGTTTCGTGCCGGTGCAGTGGGACTACTGATGGATGATCGACTATCAATCATCGCCGTATAGATCGCACTGACGATGGACAAAAAAACGCCACGAGTTCACAAGACTCGCGGCGGCTTTTTGCAACAGATCCCCATCGGTCCGCATGCCGATGTTCGAGCGCCAGACGTGCCGGCGCTGCTTCAACCGCACGATCAATACGCCGCCGCGAAGCACCTTGAGAAGATCGACCTCTTCGTGTTGCGGCTGTCGCAGCCGTTTTGATTCCTTGATGCAGCCGAACTGGTTGGCAGCCTGTCGACAGACATCGGTAAACGCGCGGCGCACCACGAGAGTCCGCATAGTGCAACGCAATCGACGTCTGCACGTACAAGCCTAAGTTCCGCTCATGTCGTCCCGAGTCGGTCAGCGTGTGGTTCATTGCGGCCAATGTCGCTCCTTCATGATCGACGAATGAATGTCGGTCGACGATCAGCGATCTGCCATTGAATGGACTCTTCTCCCAAATGCGTGGCCCACGGCCGTCAAGCTATCAGTTGGGCACCCTTTCCTCGGATCGTAGCGTCAAGACCTGTACGCCCTTTTGCGTCACGGCCACGGTGTGTTCAAACTGCGCAGACAGTTGCCCATCGCGCGTGACCACCGTCCAGCCGTCTTCTTCGGTTCGAACAGATTGTCGCCCCTGGTGGATCATGGGTTCGATGGTGAACACCATGCCTTCCCGCAACAGCAAACCTGTCCCCGGCTCACCCTAATGCAGCACTTGCGGCTCCTCGTGCATTTCACGCCCGATGCCATGTCCGCAATATTCCCGTACGACCGAATAGCCATTTCTGCGAGCGTGCCGTTCAATAGCATGACCTACGTCCCCAAGTCTGGCGCCGGGGCGAACGGCCTCGATCGCTTTCCACATCGCTTCGTAGGTCACCTGCACGAGCCGTTTAGCGAGCGGAGACACCTCTCCCACAAGATAGGTCTTACTGGAATCAGCAATGTAGCCATTCTTCTCTAGAATAATGTCGAAATTAACGATGTCCCCGCTTTGCAGGATGTCTGTCGTGGACGGAACACCGTGACAAACAACATTGTTACGTGAAGAGTTAAGCGGTCCCGGC
>NZ_JARESO010000070.1:0-35886 GCF_046030175.1 Paraburkholderia sp. RL17-373-BIF-A | reverse complement strand
CGCAGTTACTCCGGCACTGTCAACTTAACGGAATCGACGGGATTTGTTTTGTATAAAAAGGGGCGCGTTGCCACTCTGAGCGGCATATCGGGCTTCGGACGCGCGTCCGCGCGCCAGAAATTCTCTCGAAGTGGGATTTCAGTCAGACCGATTTGCTTAAGTTGACAATACCTGCTGACGGTGTCGCCATGCCGAAAATCTATTGGAAGCTGGAGAGGATCGCGTTCTCGCTCGTCGTGCTGCTGGCGCTTGCATGTTTCGGCTTCATCGTATGGCAGAAGAATCCCGGCATGACGTTGGCGGTTCAGACGGGCGGCGAGATGCTGATGCCGAACAGTGAACATTTGCTCGGCTGCATGGCGCCGGATCAAGGCGGTTGTGAGCGGATGTTGAACGAGTTGAAAACACCGGACCAGAACTGATGGCACGCAATATGACGTGTTCGCATTTATCGTGCTGGTGTTTCGTCCGTCGGGCCCGTTGGGCGAACGTGTCGCGGATCGCGCGTAAGGGAGAGGAGCATCTATGACCTCAATTCAACCGATCGAGCCGTCCACGACGCTCGTCCCCGAGAAGAACGCGACGAAGACGCTGGTCTTCGGCATCATCGCCGCCGCGTTTGCGATCGCCGCACCGATGATTATCGGTGCGGCCGGAGGCAACTACTGGGTGCGTGTGCTCGACTTCGCGATGCTCTATGTGATGCTCGCGCTCGGCCTTAATGTGGTGGTCGGCTTCGCCGGCCTGCTGGATCTGGGCTACATCGCGTTCTACGCGATCGGCGCGTACACCGCGGCGCTGCTGTCGTCGCCACACCTGACGAGCCAGTTCGAGTGGATCGCGCATCTCGCGTCCAACGGCCTGCACACGCCGATCTGGATCATCGTGCCGTTCGCGATGTCGCTCGCCGCGTTCTTCGGCATTGTGCTCGGCGCACCGACGCTGCGTCTGCGCGGCGACTACCTCGCCATCGTGACGTTGGGCTTCGGGGAAATCGTGCGGATCTTCATGAACAACCTCGACCGTCCGGTGAACATCACCAACGGCCCGAAGGGGATCACGGGTATCGAGCCAATTCACGTCGCCGGCTTCAACCTGTCGCAGACGCACACGCTGTTCGGGTTCTCGTTCCCGTCGGTCTACATGTACTACTACCTGTTCGTCCTGTGTTCGCTGCTGGTGATCTGGATCTGTACGCGTCTGCAGCATTCGCGTATCGGCCGAGCGTGGGCCGCGATCCGCGAAGACGAAATCGCCGCGAAGGCGATGGGTATCAACACCCGCAACATCAAGCTGCTGGCGTTCGCGATGGGCGCGTCGTTCGGCGGTCTGTCGGGCGCGATGTTCGCCGGCTTTCAGGGCTTCGTGTCGCCGGAATCGTTCGCGTTCTGGGAGTCGGTCGTGGTGCTGGCGTGCGTGGTGCTTGGCGGCATGGGCCATATTCCGGGCGTGATTCTCGGTGCGTTGCTGCTCGCCGTGTTCCCGGAATTCCTGCGCTCGACGATGGGGCCGCTGCAACACGCGATCTTCGGCCATGAAATCGTCGATACGGAAGTGATCCGTCAGCTGCTGTACGGCCTCGCGATGGTCATCATCATGCTGTACCGCTCGGAAGGCCTGTGGCCGTCGCCGAAGCACGAAGACAAGATTGCGAAAATGGCGAAGCGCGCTGGCAAGAAGCCGGTGCGTGCCTAACGGACAGTCAGGAGAACACGCATGAGCGACAAGAAAATCCGACTGTGCGTCAAAAGCGTGAACAAGTGCTTTGGCTGCCTGCAGGCGCTGGCCGACGTTGGCCTGCAAATCGAGGAAGGTTCGATCTACGGCCTGATCGGCCCGAACGGTATTGTCAAGTTGTCGGTGCGATACGTGTCGCCGTCAGCCGCGCGTTAGGCGGCATGAAGTAGGCGGTAAAGCTCTTCTTTGCCGTGTCACGCTCTGAGGTCGGAACATCGATCGCAGTGCCGTGACCTGCTGTACGACCAGCAGTTGCCTATCCGACATGCGTAACCGGTAACGGTTGGGTGTGAAGCTCCAGAGACAACGTGGCTCTCGATTGACGGTTTACCTCGCAATTGATTGCGAAATTCTTGGTCACGTCTGCTTGTCATCTGGCCGAACGGCTCTGTCAAGTTGGCGGGCGTACGGCTACCCGCGCAACTAAATAGTAGTTATCCTTATCAAATAATTTTCTCGGGTGCGCCAATAACGGTCCAACCATGCCATGTGGCGAAGCGTTGTTTGAGTACGGCGCGATGCCATGCCGCGTTCATTTGATGTCTGGGCAACGCGAAGTACTGTCGGATTGGGCCGAAGCACGAAAGAAACGCCTGCGTGCGACGCGCATCGCGAAAGCCGCACATCGGGCGTTCGCGCCTGCGTGTCGGCTGATGGCTGTTCTCGGCACGGTTGTTCACGCGTGCAGCCGCATTGACGAAATCGTGCTTCACATGAGCGAGCTCGGGGATGTCAGCCTTCGCTGCCGGATAGCTGCGCAGCTGGTCGGTAACGATCTTGCGCGGCACGGGGTTTGAACGCAGCACCCGCCGGACGAAGCGTTTTGCCGCGGCCTTGTCGCGCCGCTTTTGCACCAGCACGTCGAGTTCGGCACTACGCTCGTCGACCGCTCGCCACAACAGATACGGCTCGCCGCGCAGCGTCACGAACATCTCGTCCATTTGCCATGTGCTTCCCGGCTTGCACCGCGCCGCTTTAGCGCACTGGGCGAATCCAGCGCCGAACTTGTCGCACCAGCAACGGATCGTTCCGTAAGTGACCACGACACCACGCTCAAGCAACAGCTCCTCGATGTCACGCAGGCTCAGGCTAAACCGGAAATACCAGCGAACTGCGCAGCTGATGACGACGGCAGGGAAGCGGTGGCCTTGATAAAGCGACTCGTCTTCTTCATAGCTTCATCCTACCGCTGTCTTCGCATCCTGACAGAGCCGCCGCGTGCGTCGCTTGATCGCCCGATGGTCCTGCTCGGCCAGGTTATTGAGATATTTGGACTGGCGGATCCTGATGGGCGCGTCACGATCCGCGTTGATTGCTTCGAGCGCGGCGAGGTTGGCACCGCTTTTGTCGATGGTTACCGTCTCGGGTACACCGTTCTGGGCGATCGATTTCTCAAAATAACGCCGGGCTGCAGTCTTGTCCCGATGGGACCGTAGCAGAAAGTCGATGGTATTTCCATCCTTGTCGACGGCACGGTAAAGATACCGCCATTCCCCCTTGACGCGAATGTACGTCTCGTAATTCGCCTGCTCTTACCAACTGGCCGCTTGCGGCGACGAAACGCTTTCTCCAGCACCGGCAGCAGCTTGATCGCCCAGCGGTGCACAGTCGAATGATCGACCGAAACGCCGCGCTCAGCCATCATTTCTTCGAGGTGCCGCAGGCTCAGGGGATAGGCCACGTACCAGCGCACGCAAGTTAGGATCATGTCGAGCGGATAATGCAGGCGGTTGAGCACTCGGGCCACCGCCGGATTCAACGTCTTCATCGAGTTGTCAGTCGTTCATGTCGTTCCACACATCTTAGCGGACCGCCTTACTGCAACAGAACCGATGACTGTGTCGATTGGCTTTTCATCACTAATTCTCCAGGACTATTTTGTCGCCCGGCTTGATGGTCCCGCCTGTCAACACCTCTGCGTAGATTCCGAGATCTCCGTGGTTGACGTAGTCCTTAATCTGGAGCGGAAGGTTGATATCGCGCTCGCCAGTCGCGGGGTTCACGCTCGTTGCTGCGCAGCGCTTGGTGCGTCTCACCACTTTGAGACGTGCGTCACCGATGCAGAAGTGGCGGTCGAGCCACTCCATCTCGGCCCACGCAGGAAGCCCGTCGAAATAGACGTTTGCGCGAAAACGCACGGGATCAAGTTCCATACCAACTCGCTCAACCAAATCGCGGACGGTCGCAAGATTGATGAAGGAGATGCTGCGCATCAAGGCAACAGAGTGAACGCTGACGTCGGTGAACTGGTGCCCAGGCGCGTGAACGACCTTCGGAGTTCCGGGAAGCGGCACCCCAAGAAAATCACTCACAAAAGACGCAGCCGTCTCCTTCCCGGCGTCGGTGGCGAGATCAAAACGGGCGGTTGACCCATGGTGCTCGACTTCGAGTTCGCTGGTCTCTGCAATCAGGCGGGTTTTCAACTGAGCCAGCCGTTCGTATTTGGCCAGCATCAAAAATTTCGTCTTCGGCTCGGGGGTGGGATTGCCCGGGTCGAACGCAAATGAACCGTCAGTAATGGCATATGCGCGGTCAAGTGGAAACCCTTGTGCCTCTTGCAAAAGAACAGATTGCAGAGACTCTGGGGATAGTCCTTTGACTGGGTACCGTTTTAGACAATCTACGAACATAGCGGGCTCGGGCTCAGTGAATTCGGGTACGCATCGGCGCACAAGTAAATCGTTGAGCGCGTTGGCTGGCGGCTGTTTCCGCCGACGGAGCGTTGTTGGACGCCGGAGCAGGCGGCGGACCGCAAGGGTAGGCAGATGTGCCGCCTCACGTCCGAGGCGGCCAAAGCTTAGGGAAAATCCTCAGTCATGGATTGCGGCAATCTCATCTTATCGGGCAAACCATAAATCAGGCCGGTATTTCGGACGTAACAGGCCGTTTCGGACCGAAATCCACGATTTCGGCAACGTGACTCCGGGTCTCGAGAACGCGGCCGAACCGGGAGGAAAGCACACTTGGCGTCTCGATACCGCAAAAGTGATTCACCTCCTGAATTTTACATAAGATAAATTAACAATATTTGGACTGTCAGGGCTTTTTAGATGGAATGGTCGCCTCCCGCCTTGGCGGTCTGTCCGGCGCCGCGGTCTCGCGTCAGGAACGTGCGACATTGCGGATTCGGCAGTCCTGCCGTCAAGGAGAATCAAATGGAACCCACGATCATTGCCATCGATCTGGCTACGCGCGTTTTCCAGATCCATTTCGTCGATTCTGACACCGGCGCAATCCACAGCAAGGTTCTCAAACGCGCGCAGTTGTTGCCGTTCTTTGCCAACCGGCCAGAGTCGCGTGTAGTGATGGAGGCCTGTGGCAGCGCTCATCACTGGGCACGGCAGTTGGCGCGGCTTGGCCACGATGTCCGGATCATTGCAGCGCAGTTCGTGCGGCCGTTCGTCAAGTCGAACAAGAACGACGCGGCGGACGCAGCGGCAATCTGGGAAGCTGCGCAGCGTCCGGGCATGCGCTTCGTGGCCGTCAAGACTGAACACCAGCAGGCCATGCTCGGGCTTCACCGGATGCGGCAGCAACTCGTAGTGCATTCACAGAAACTGTTATAAAAATTCGACAGAAATCGTTCAGAAATGCCGTCGCCGTCTTTTCTAAACGGTTTACGTCGAAAACAGAACGCGTAGATGGTCTCGTGGCATTTCTGAAGGAATCACGTTAAGTCTCTATGGTGGCGACTTCTGGCCGCCCCAGCGGGTGGTATGCGAGTTACCCCCGGGGCAGCATTTTGAGGCAGATACTTGAAATGTGAGACTTGTGATATAAACTTAAACTATCACATTTCTCAATATCGAGTACGCAATGGTTAAAAGACGTTCAAGTGCCGAAACGATGGCCCCTGCAAACATGGCCGCGTTGGCGCTCGGATCCCAGACCGCGGGAGGCGTCGGTGACATCGGCCGGATCGTGATGGCGCTGGACGCGACACGTGCTGCTGCGACTGCAATTCTCGACGGGTTGGAAGACTTGGGCGGTGGCATGTCGGAGCACACCAAGGTAGAGCTGACTCGCAAGGTACGCCGGCGAATCAGCGAGCAGGAAGATAGTGTCCTGCAAGGTCTCGTCGATGCGTCACCGGTCAGGCTGATGACGCCGTCGCGTGCCGAGATGGAAGCTAAGGCGGTTGCAGCTGTGCTGGACGGAACCACGTGGTTGACGGCTCAGATGGTCGGCAAGCAGCAGAATCCGGATGCCACGAATCTGCATGCTGTGACGAGTCGGTGGAAGAAGGAAGGCAGGGTTTTTGCCATCGAGCGGGCGGGCCAGACCTTGTACCCGAGGTACATTTTTGATGATCTCGGCAACCCGATTCCTGCAGTGGCAGAGATCCTGAAGGTCTTCGAAGGCTTCACACCGTTCCGGATTGCCTCGTGGTTCGAGTCGACGAACAGTATCCTCCATGGGAAGCGTCCTCGCGAGGTCCTGGCAACAGGCCCCTTGGCCGTGATCGAGGCCGCGCGGGATCACGTGGTAGGAGCGGTGCATGGGTAGTACACAGCATCCTCCGCCGCCATCGTCATTCACGCTTTCAGCCCTTCCGTCCCTAAAGTTGTTCTCCACCGGAAACGCTCCCACGTAATCTGTATCGTATATTCCACGTAATCTGTGCTGGAAATGGTCGCACCCATTTTCAACAGAGATCACGTGGTTTCGGAGTGTGTCCAGCGTACATATTCCTTCATTAATCGCGTGGCCCAACCAATTCCACGCAATTTATGACGGAAAGGCGCTCCCACGTAATCTGTGCTGGAAATCGCCGCCCGGCGGTGGTCGCTGCCATCAATCTGCACCAGTTCGCCCAGACACGCACGGCGGTTGTACGGCTGGTGCACCCGCGGTGCACGCTCCTTGCGCGGGATCCACAGCCCGGCCGCCCGCATCAGCGTGCGCACCGTCTCGACCGCCAGCCCGATACCGTGACGTTCCCGCCGCTTCTCGCAGGTCAGCGTCGGACCAAAATGCGGGTAGCGCTCGCGGATCAGCGCCAGCGCCCGCTGAGCGTTGCCAGCAGGAAGCTCGTGGTTGCCCGGACGGCCACGCTTGCCCGACACCAGTCCGGCCACGCCAGCCGCCTCATAACGCCGCACCGGCCGCTCGATCTGGCGCACGCCCAGTCCCAGCCGTTCAGCCGCCTGGCCCGGCCTGAGCCGGGCCTCGGTCACCGCCTGGATGACCTTGAACCGGTCCACCTCGCGCATCGTCATCGTGATCGTCCCAGTCGCGTTCATCGCCGGCTCCATGATGGATGTCCGGCGCTCAACCTACCCAGAACACGACATTTCTATTTAGCGGATGAAAAGGTTGATAACTTTAATTATATAAAATTGACAACCTGGTCGTGGCGCCCGCTGCGACGTTATTCGTTGGTTCCTGAAGCCGTGACCGGCGTTGGCAGCGTCACGGCGCAAAGTTCAATCCGCCAGGACGAATGCGCTCAGCGCACAGGCTCAACCTAAACTGAGAAGATACTCCCGGTCTGCTTGCGGCAGATTCTCCCGCCAGTGTTCCTCCTGCCCTGGAAGTGGCAACTCGTGGCCATATTCAATCATCTGGAGTGCTGGAATTTCGGAAATATAGACCCAGACAGAACGTCGTTCCACCGATGCTATTTTCGTCACGGCGTCGACAATTTTGGAAAGAAGCAACTGCTTTTTGTCGTCGGGACGTCCCGCACGTATATGACCGTGAACAAAGATTTGCTCCGCTCGAAGCAGGCTTCCGCCGATAAAATGATTCCCGCGGGTCTGACTGCGCCCTAACGCTTTCCGCGTAGCCCTCATCGGCCGCCGATCCGCTTGCGATCCGTCGATCATGTGCAGCATAATGCACATAATATGCTGCATGGAGCCGCACATGGGCAAAGCCCTCGAAGTTCGACCGCGTAAATCCACCAACGTCACCTTGCCTCCCGAGGTGCTGGAGCGGGCCAAACAGCTTGGCATTAATCTTTCGCGCGCGAGCGAGCGCGGTGTACGCGAAGAAATCCAGGAGGCCGAGGCGCGGCGGTGGGCGGATGATAACGCCGAACTGGTCGCCGCCTACACGGCGATGGTCGATCGCGACGGGCTTCCGCTCGCGAAATACAGGACGTTTTGATGGCCCGGTTTGATCTCTACGCGAACCCTGACATTGAGACGCGCAAGCTTGCACCTTACCTGCTCGACGTGCAAAGCGCCTATGTCGGCATTTTGCCGACGCGCATCGTAATTCCGCTGCGACCTGCTCGGCAACTCGCCTTCTCCGGCAAACCATCCGACCTTCTTCCCGTTTTCGAACTCCACGGCGAAGAATGTTTCCTTGATACGCCTGCCATGAGCGCGGTCCCCTTGAAGGCTCTCGGCAAGTGCATTGGTTCCCTTTCAGATCGACGCGAGGCCATCCTCGCGGCGCTCGACCGGATCTTCGGCGCATACTGAGCGACAACAAATCGACTTTGTTCCTAAGGGGCGACCGTCGTATCAGCGAATCAACCTCGAACCTCTAAATATTGATTTCGCTGTTGCGCTTCACGTTGATACGGCCCCGGGAAAACCGCGATTGGAGATGCGATGCAAATGGACAAGCAACAAAAGAGGCTCAGGCAAAGTGGCGTAACTATGCGTCCTGGCGCGCCAAGCTTGCTGGCAAAGGTACTGGCCGTGGTAATAGGCGCTGCCCTGCTCGTCGTGGGGTTCGCCGTTTCGCTTGTAATGTTGGCAGTGGTTCTTGGAGCAGCAATTGTGATCGGCGGTTTTGTCTGGTGGAAGACGCGCGATCTGCGCAAACAGATTCGTGAGCAAGCAATACGCGCACAGCAGACGCACGAGCAGCAGGTGCGCGAGCGCGCGGGCCAGCGCATGGATATCGGCGACGTGATCGAGGACGTAGAGTTCCACGACGAGAATCGACAGAAATAAGGGTTCTGTCGCGGTAAGGAAAGCGGGTCAAGCAAAGGTGATATGAGAAGGATCGCTTACGAAATCAACGAGTAAAATCGCTGGGCAGCAGACAGCGAAGTCCTGCCCGAACATTTCACCTGTCCTTTCTTGATCATGTGCATCAATTCGATGCCACTCAGAATGACGCGCGCGCAGTTGAAATCCTTGAACCCGAGCATCGGTCGGGATGGGCGTTTGATGGCTCGATGGTCCTGCTCCACGATGTTGTTCAAATACTTGATCTGACGAACCATGATGGGCGTCTCGCGCTCGGCGCTCACCGCGTTAAGCGCGGCCAGATTGGCGCCGCTTTTGTCGATGGTTACGGTCTTGGGCGAGCCGTCCTGACCAATTGCCTTTTTGAAGAAGCGCCGCGCAGCAGCCTTGTCCCGCTTGGCTCTGAACAGAAAATCGATGGTATTGCCCGCCTTATCCACTGCCCGCTAAACAAACTTCCACGAGCCCTTGACCTTGATATGGGTTTCGTCAACACGCCAGCTCTTGCCGACTGGACGCTTGTGCTTACCAAATGTCTTTTCGAACAGTGGCACCATCTTGATGACCTAGCGATGTACCGTCGAATGATCGACAAAAATGTCGCGCTCGGCCATCATTTCCTCGAGATTGCGAAGACTCAGCGCGTAGGCAACGTACCATCGCACGCACAGCAGGATCACTTCCAGCGGATAGTGCAGCCGCTTCAAAACCTTGGCGATGTCCGGAGCAAGCGTCGTTCGTGGCGTCATTGTCTTCTTCATCGTGCGGCCAGAGCGTTTTCGTACGCCTCGAATTTTACCTCGCCCGCGTTAATGCGACAGAGCCGATCCGCTCGACCAGAACCTTTCCCACGGGCGTTGAAAAGTAGCGCGTCGCTATCGATGTGCTGCAACCACGGAACAACTGTGCTTCGCCTCAGCGCGCAACAACGAACGATGTGTGCATGCCCATCTCATAGTGCCCCGGCCGGTTGCAAATCAGCACGTAGCGTCCTGGCGCAAGCTTCAATGACAGGCGCTTGGTCGAACCCTGCGCCAAGTCTTCCACCTCGCCCATTTTCTCGAACCGGCTTTCCGTGACCAGGCCTTTGCGGACGGGCAGATGCGCGTCGTCCATGTCTGTCCTCAGCACCACGAACTCATGTTCAGTATTGCCGTTCGCTGCGTTGTTCACCTCGAATGTGACGCGTCCGGCCTTCGCTGTGCCGGGATCGAGTTGAATCGCCTTGTCCGTGAGCTTGACATGGATCGTTTCGTCCGCATGACCGCTCAGCGGCACAACGCCGAGCGCAATCGCCGCCAGCACGCACGCGGTATGGTTTCTGTCGATCATAATACTTCTCCTCGAAAGGGCTGCGTCGCCGCAAGACGCGTTGAACCACGGTGCCGGGTTCGCCGGCCCCGAGGGCTAGTGGAGCAACTGTTCTCTCGATGACCGTTGCGCGTCAGTAGGCACGCCCGCCAATATGGATGGTTAGGAACCCTCATCATCGTCGTAGCCGCCGGAGACCACTGTTCGCGGCGCACATCGCTTCGCCTTTACGCAACGGTGCAAGAAGGCTTGCACGCATTGCACGCGTGAATTCATCGCGGATGAAGGACCGTGCTCGCCAGAGCAGGCGAACTTCGGTAATAGAACGTGAGTGGGCTTCGAAATATTCCGTCCGATGTCGCGTGGGAAGCCGCTTTCCGGCGGCGCCATGCTGGAGAGCACAAACGATTCGAGCGATCCGAGTGGCTTCCCGGTTCACCGACGTGTTACCTGGCTCGCCAACGCGCTAGTTCCCAGTGGCGCCCCCCGCCCATCATTCGACGTGGCCTTGTTGGCCAGTGCGACCGCAGTGCAATTGTGTCCGCGTCGGGCGATCATCTGTTGCAGCCAGACGCTATGTGGATCGGTTTTACCTTTCACATACCTCAGGACTGCGCGAGCGCCATCGATCAACAGCGTGCGCAGGTAGGTGTCGCCGCGCCGACTGATCCCCTGCAGCCGTGACTTGCCGCCCGAGGAATACTGGCGCGGCACCAGACCGAGCCACGCGGCAAGATGCCGGCCATTCCTGAATTGCGTGGCATTGCCGGCGGCACCGACGACTGCCGTGGCGGTAATGGGACCGATGCCCGGGACGGCAGCAATCTTATGCATAACGTGGAATGCTTCATGAAGGCCTGGATCGACGTGTCGATGAGATGAATGCGCTCTTCAATCGCAGTCAGGTGCTGCAGCCGTGCTGTCAGCAGCGTCTGGCAGAACGCAGTCCGTTCGTCGGCGCTCGTTCGCAGCAGTTCCGGAATTGCACGTTTGAAGGCTTCCGGCGACCGTGTGATGGTGAGCCCGCGCTCTCCGAGCAGGCCACGCATCTGGTTGATCAGCGCGGTGCGGTGGCGAATCAGGATGGCGCGCATGCGGTGCGCGGCCAGGATATCCTGCTGCTCGACCGATTTGACGGTCACGAAGCGCATGGTAGGCCGGCTCGCGGCTTCCACAATCGCCTCTGCATCGTTGCGATCGTTCTTGTTGGTCTTGACGAACGGCGTCACGTACTGCGGGCTGATCAGGCGGACCTCGATGCCCAGAGACTGGAAACGCCGTGCCCAGTGACGAGCGGTGCCGCACGCCTCCATCACGACCACTCCGGGCGCGAGGATGCGCACTGCTTCGAACAGCGACCCACGCGATACCTTCGCCCGGTGCACTGCTCGTCCGCGACGATCGGCCCCGTGGAGCTGGAATACCTGTTTGGCGAGATCAATGCCGAGAATATAGATTTCCATGATGAACCTCCATCCAGACGTCCGGTTGAGTCGGTTAGTGTCCCCCGAGGGGAGGCGTCGGGTCCATCTCAGTAAAATCTGGCGGTTTGATCCTGAAAATCCATGTGGATCAACAACTTCCAAAATCATCGAATGCGAAAAATTCGCAGAGCGGCCGAGCCTGGCTGCAAGCGGTTCTTCACGCTACTACCGCCAGATTTTGCACGATTCGCACAACTACCCCCCATAGCGAGAGCGTTTCCTCCCCGCGTCTTACAGCTACGAAACCCTGAATCCAGCGACCACCCGATACGCGCCAGTTCTAGCCCCAATCGACGCTGAAACCGCGTTTCCGCAACTCCACTGCGATATCGTTAGCGGTAGTTTCATCGTCTTCAATCGTAAGCACTCTTGACATGCCACTCTTCCTCAGCCAGCGAAATTCGCCGGTACAATTATCCAAAACACCGAATCTGCGAATACCCTCGTGCGCCCTTAATCAGAGGCGACTGCGCAGTCCCGCTCGATTTTGCCGGGATCATGGGGAGTCACACGTCGAGCGGCACGTGTCTTTCATGTACGCCGCAATGGCGGCTGCCGTGAGCGCACACAGCAGCCCAATGGCGCTACCGACTGCCACGCTCAGCAGGCGCTCGCCTCCAAAAATCCACGGTTTTCCCGCTAATACAAATGCGATTGCCGCACAGGCGCACCGGACGCCGAATGCGAGCGTGTACGGACGAATGCAGATGAGCGTCAGCATTGCGGCGAACACAACGAACACACGCATAAACAACGCATGAGGGATCATCAACCCAACGACCACCCCGAAGGAAACGCCGATAACAGCCCCAGTCAGCCGGTTGCGAAACTTCTTTCTGGCGCTTGCCGCATTTCCGGTAACAACGCTGGCGGCCGACCAGATCATCCACTGACCATTATCAACGTGCCGCCATTCGACAAGTGCGGCAGCGCAAGCGACCGCGAGCGCGACGGTGATCACCAGCTCGATATATTTATTGCGCTCGCTGTTTGGGGAGAGGCGAGTCCACTTTGCGAAATGCTCAAGAGTCGGCTGGCCGGTTTCATGCGAGCGGAAGTGCTCGACCAAAGCAACGAGCAGGATCGGCAACGCCGCTATCAACAGGAACGGCAAAATCTCGACGCTCCGGGTGATAAGCGCCTGCCGCGCGACCCCTTCCCCACTTTCGCAGGCAAGATACAGCGTGGGAATGAACGTGAAGTTGCCGAGCGAGCGCAAGCTACTCCCGCCCGCGGTCACCAGCACGGATCCGATGCCCAGCATGACTGTGGCTACGACAAACAGCAGCGGATGCGCGAGCGACGCCATCAGGATCACGAAGCCTGCGCTGATCGCCAAAGCGTGCGCGAAGACGCCGAGCGGCGCAAGCTGCGAGTGGTCGAGTGCGATGAGCATCGCGACCGGCACGATTGCGGCGGTGAGCCACCCGGATCTGCCAGATACGAGTGCAAGCAAGAGCAGTGGGACGAGCGCAAACATGGCGCGACCCAACGCCCGCATGTCGAACACGGTTTCGACGCGGCGCAAGAGCGACGAAGCTCCGGTGTGACGTTCGCTGCTCATCGTCTCTCTCCGGCTACGCTGTGCTTGTCCATCGGGCGGCATCAGGCTGCGAGTGCCTCGAGTACGTCGACGGATCGCCGCACGAGACCGAGCCTTGGGAAGATGTAGTTCAGCGACGCATGGTGATGCTCGGGCGCGCCGCAGCTCATTGCGTCCTCGACGAGCACCAGCGAGTACCCGTGCTCGTGCGCGGCGCGAGCCGTCGACTCGACGCCGATGTTCGTCGAAATCCCACCGAGCACAATGGTTTCGATGCCGCGACGCCGCAATTGCAGGTCGAGCTCGGTGCCGTAGAAAGCGCTCCATTGGCGTTTCGTGATCTTGATGTCGCGCTCCTCCACCGCCAGTTCGGCGGGAAAGTCCCACCAGTTCGAGGGCAGTCCGCCGGGCGGAAGCGCTATGGGCTGATCAACGGGTTGCTTCAGCGCATCGCCGAAGTCGGCGCTCCAGCCCACCCGGACCAGGACGACCGGCGCGTTGACTTCCCGGAAGCGCTTAGCGAGCGTTGCCGCGGTAGCCAGCACGGCTTCGCCGGGGCGGGGTGCTTTCCCGAATCCGAGAATGCCCTGCTGAAGATCGATCAGAACGAGAGCGGTAGTCTCGGGGTCAAGGTTTTGCAACATGAGTGTCTTCCGTTGAAAGCGGCGAGCCGCTGATGTATTGTGAGGGGGTGCTCACAAACAGTATATGAGAATGGCCTCACAAAAGTCAACGCCGAATACGGGCGAAGCGAAGGCGCCGCGCCGTGCCCGCGGACACGCGCGGGTGGCTTCGTTGCTGGAAGCCGCAAGCGCGGAATTCGCCGAAAAAGGGTACGAAGCAACGACGATGACAGCGATCGCCGCGCGGGCGGGGGCGTCGATCGGTTCGCTTTACCAGTTCTTTCCAACGAAAGAGCAGGTCGCAGTTACGCTAATCGAGCAGTACGTGATCGAGCTTGAAGCCGCGTTCGGCCAGCTGATCGAGAAGGTGCCCTTGTTTGACGTATCGGTCGTTGCGGGCCGGCTGACGACGTTATTCGTGGCGTTTCGCACGACGCACCCCGCTTTCGTGGGGCTGGTCGACGCTCTTGATGTCGTATTGCCCGGCGCCACCGGAGTGCGCGAAAGATTGCGCAAAGGAATCGCATCCGTGTTGGCTGTCCTCGCGCCGCGACTGTCCGTGGAAGAAGCTTTGTTCCGTGCCGTGGTTGTCCAGCATCTTATGAAGGCAGCGGTCACGCTGAGCCACGATGAGAGCGTCGTTGACCATCACGCGGCGATGCTGGAGTTCCAGCACGTGGTAGAGCACTACCTCAAGGACGTGATGGAATCCGGGCGTGGTGGACATGCCGGCACAGCGCAACGAGGCGCCGCACGCAAGGAGCTTTCCGCTTCGGGCAACAGCATCGTTCCGAAGAAAAATGGCAAGTCCGGCATCTCGACGTGACTGCCGTTGCTGCCCTGCCCGTCATGGTTCTGGTGCAAATAGGTAAGCGGGTTGAGAAGCTTCCTATAGGCAGGATTCCTTATCGAGAGGACAGGACCACATTCCATACGGTGGTCGCAGCGGCATCCTTGAGGCCGAGCTTCGCGAGATCGAATTTGCCCTTGCGAATACGATGCGTCAATTCGATACCGGAAATCGTGGTCGCGGCGCTCCTGAACCGTTTGAATCCAAGCATCACGTTCGTTCTGGACTTGATGTGGCGATGGTCCTGCTCGATCACGTTGTTCAGATATTTTGAGGACCGGACCTTCGTGTCTTGAGGCAGCAGACCATCGGCCTTCATCTCACGCACCGCGCGGTGCGAGGCCGCGTAACCATCCAGCGTGATGGTCTCCGGCGACTGGCCCTGATGCCTGATAGCCCTGCTGAAAAAGGCTGTGGCCGCGGCCACGTCGCGCCTCGCCCTGAGCATGAAGTCCACCGTCTGGCCAGCCCGATCCACGGCCCGGTACAGGTAGACCCACCTGCCGCGAATCTTCAGATAGGTCTCGTCGACACGTCACGAGCGACCCGCAGGTGTAGCAAAGCGGTTCCAGCGTTTGACGAACTCGGCACCCAGCGCAGGATCGTTGTGTGAGCCAGCGACAAACCCCGGTCGGCCATCATCTCGACCAGATCGCGTAGGCTGAGCTTGTAGCGCAGGTACCAGCGAACACACAGAATGATGATCTCCCGATCAAAATGGCGTCCACCGAACAACTCCTCCAGACTCATCAGCTTGCTCATCGCGGTTCATCAGTTCGTTTTGCTCCGACAACTCTAACCGATCCTCCGACCCTATTTGCACCAGAACCGTTTTGCCGATCGTGACACCGTCGAGACGGAGTGCTGCCGTAACCTTGCTCGACGAACGTTGGGTTCTGGACAAGAGTTCCTTGCCAGCGGAGATCATGTTGCCGGGCGCCAGACACAGCCACGATGTGAGGTGCTTCACCATCGGCCAGCTTCAAAGGGAGGTAACGTCCGAGTCCATGGAACTTTCGTGAGATCAACGCCCAGCACCTTGTAGAATAGGCGCGCACGTCGAAGGAGAAGTCGTTTGACTGCCAGCATCGACGACGCGCGACAGGCAGAGGGCTGCTCACCGGCAACGCATTCGCCTGTACTTGCCGAACAGCGCATCGGGAAGCGTCTCGGCTGAGGCCTTGCAGCGCACGTCGCGACGTCGAGCCAGTTGTTTCGGGTCACGTTCTCCAGCGACGATCAGGCGGATGATTTATATGCCAGTCGCTCAGGTGACGTCCTGTAAGACGTGATGGGGTTGCAGGCTCATCTGCATCATCGCCTTTTGTGTGCTGGATATGTGCCGCAGCGTACTCGAGTAAGCGTTCAGGCTGACGCAGATAGGCGCGTAGCGTCACGATATCATGACCGGGACGGGAAGCTGGCACGCACCAGCCCATACGCGTGTAGCCGCTGCAGCCACTGCGGCATCCACTTTTTAGCCGACCTCAACACATACGTGGTCGCCCCTCTCCCACGCGCAACTCCGCGAAGCGCCGCGCGAGGCGATCGCGGCGGGTTGCCGCCGGCCCCGCGCGCTCGGCAAGCATCTGCATTGGCTACTCGCTATCGATCATCGTGAAAAGCGCGGAATGGGCACAAAGCCTGTCACGATAGAAAGTGGCCACGACAACCGAGAACAGCATTAGCAACTATGGCGAATACAGCGTTTAGGATGACCAATCGGGCCGGGCGAACTTTCTTGAACACCAGTTCGTGCGGATAGTAGCTTAATTTCTATATAGGACTGGTTCCTAACTACTCAACATTCGAACCAAACTGGCACACCCATCCTAACTATCAGAAGGAATGGGACTGGGCGCGAGCGCGCAGCCGCCCATATAGCCCGCCGACTTGGAGATACTTTTGTATCTGTAAGAACGGGAAGCAGCATCTCCCGGGCGTTCGCATTCATACGCAGTTCCGGACCGACTATAGCTACCGCTCCCATTACTACCGCATCGTGGCCGAAAATCGGGGCCGCGACCGAAACCGCGCCTTGAATAACCTCGCCGCTGGCTATGCATATGCGCTCCTTCCGAACGCGCTCAAGCTCCATTCGAAGCTTTCTTTTACGCTCTTGCTCGGATATCGAAGCGAGAGCATCTTCCAATTGCGCGTCCGACAAAAACGCGAGAATAACTTTCCCTGCCGCCCCTTTCGTGAGCGGCGCAACATAGCCACTGGGCCGGCTGTAATGAAGAGGCTGGCTACTGCGCGATTCGTGGACCAAGATCCGCTCCTTTGACGAATTTGGCACGAACAACATGACGGTTTCATCGCAGGCATCCCGCAATCGATCCAGCAGCGGTCGGCTGATTTCGACCAGATCGAAGGACCGCTGCCATGCCCTCGACAACTCCAACACCTTTTGCCCAAGTCTGTAACGGCGGGGCTCTCCGAACGAACTGACAAGCCCTTTCTGCTCCAGCGCAGTCACCATCCGATACAGCGTTGGTCTTGGCAGGTCGAGCCGCTGCTGTAACTCTCCTATTCCCAAGACAGGAGAATCGATGAAAGCCAAAATTATGTCTACAGCACGGTCAACAGAGCGAACAGGTTTATTTGACATATTGCTAGTGCGCGCGATACCTTGATCTAAGCAGTCTTGGGTTGCCGCACCGATCGATTCGGTTCCGGTTCGCACTGCAACCACCGTTTCAATCAAGCTCTCGCGCATGCGCGAGAGTCCCGCGAGCAAAAGGCCCATTTCGTCCCGCGACTTCACGACTACCCTTCGCTCTCAGGTCACCGTCAGCGATTCGCTTGAAATGAGCGAGAGCGTCGGTGATCGGCTCACCGATCGCACGGCGCAGTGATAGCCAGCTCATGGCCGCCATGAGTAGACCTAATAGCATCATTACGATGGATGTAATCCTGAATGTCGCAAACATCCGCTGTGCATGCTGGTAGCCGCGGCCCATGCCGCCACCGAGGGTCAGCCCGGCAACCCCAGTGTGGGAGATTACGCCCGCCGGCACCACTTTGCCTCTAGGAGCAAGCGCCTGAGCGAGATCGCCCAACAGGGCTCCGCCGCCAACGTCTACCGTCCCGGCCTTTTCATCCATAACGACCGAATTGAACCGAGAGAGATCAAGCACGAGACCATCGTCACAGGTGGATAGGCCCGGTATGCTATGCCCGCCTCCACGCACTGCCAGGAGGGCATTGCACTGGGCTGCCGAGTCGATGTCCCTTCGAACATCATCGACACTCTCCGCCTGCAATATGGCGGCGGGCCTGCGGTCGACAAGGCCATTCCACACCCGCCGCGCATTGTCGTAGTCTGGATGGTCACGACCGATCACCGGTCCTCGACATCCAGACGAAACGAGCTTACTGAGCAACCTTCCATGCATGGCGTCGAGAGCTCCTGGGGCTCACTTCTGATAACCCGCCTGCTTCACAGCGCGATCGGCGGCGGCGTTGCCCGCCTTCAGCGCTGCGTCCACACTGGTTTGCCCAGCAACGACGCCCGCAATCGCTTGCCCCACCACAGTCCCGAAGGACGGGAACTCGGGGATGCCTACGAATTGAATTCCGCTGTACGGCACCTTCCTGAGCGATGAGTCGTTCGGGTCGGCCGATTCGATCGCTCTCAACACAAATACTCCGAAAGGAGCGGCCTGCCTGTACTCGGGACGTGCAAAAGTCGACTTCCTGCCCGGAGGAACAGATCCCCAACCCTCGTCCTTTCCAACCATCTCGGTGTACTGTTTCGACGTTGCCCAAGTAACAAATTTTTTCGCGGCATCCTGCGACTTCGAGGTCTTGGGGATCGCGAGCGCCCACGACCACAGCCAATGCGATCCCTTCGGCGTTACCGCAACCGGTGCCGCAGCGAACCCAATCTTGTCCGCCACTTTCGACTGCAACTTGTTGTAGAGCGTGCCCGCGGCAGCCGTCGAATCGATCCACATTGCGCACTTCCCGGACGACATCAGCGTCAGGTTCTCGTTGAAGCCGTTCGAACTCGCTCCGGGCGGCCCGTCGTTCTTCAAGAGGTCTGCATAGAAGCTGATCGCCTTGTGCCACTCCGGCGTATCAACCTGCGCTTTCCAGTTCTCATCAAACCAGCGTCCGCCGTAAGTGTTCACCACGGTCGACACGTAGGCCATGTTTTCACCCCAACCTGCCTTCCCGCGCAAACAGATGCCATACTGACCCTTGGTCTTATCGGTGAGCGTGTCGGCAAATTGCTTGATCTGGTCATAGGTCGGCTGATCCGGCATATTGAGCCCAGCTGCCTGAAACAAATCCTTCCGATAAAAGGTCATCGAACTCTCGACATAGAACGGCAACGCATAGAGTTGCCCATCGTAGGAAAGGCCGTCGCGCGCGGTCTTTACCACGTCGTCGAGATCGTAATCGACCGGCAGATTGGTCATCGGGACCAGCCAACCGCGCTTGCCCCACTGCGGCGTTTCGTACGTACCGATTGCAACCACGTCGAACTGGCCGCTGTTAGTGGTGATATCGGTCGTCGCGCGCTGACGAAGCACGTTTTCCTCAAGGATCATCCAATTCAGCTTAATATCCCGGTTCGCGTCCTCGAAGCTCGCGGAAAGCTTCTTGAGTTCCAGCATAGCCGGGCTGTTGAAAGTAGCGATGGTGACATCTGCCGCGCTGGTAACTTGTGCCGCGCAAACCGAAAGGCCAGCAAGCGCAACCTTGCGAATCGGCCCGCGACGCGTTGAGTTTTTCATCTTCATGAGAGTCTCCGATCGCTTTCGTCGGTGGCAGCGTTTGATTCCTCGGAGGTCGCAGCGGAGGTGGACGATGCTGTAGGGACTGCGACGGCCGGCGTGCAGGCAATGTCGATTCGACGCTCGGACCAGATTGAGTTCATGATGTTTGCCTCCTTACCCTCGGACTAAGCGCTGTACACATACGAAGCGTGGTATCTCGAGCGGTCTTCGTTTCTCGAAGGCGGAGAAGTGATCAACTTGCCCGGCGTCGAACACTCGTTATGAGCAGACCTGTGCCCGGGTGGCCGGCTCCGCAAGTAAGCGTGTAAGGGTCTCCGTGCGCCGGCTTACCTCAAGCGCCTTTCGAATGAGCGCCGACTACCGAGTGCCAAAGCAATGAGCACGCTTCACGTGACCCGTAGTCTTGTCGACGGGTGTTGCTGACGCCCTAGCGCCGGAATGCGCATGACGGGCCGTCAAGCCGATCGCCGCACGGTGCTGCGTCGCGTTCGGCTCTTATCGCTGCTCATGCTCTGCCCGTCAGGCGGAGCAACTAACGAAACGCTCGTGCCTTGAGCATGGACACATCCAACTTCTGCCTGAGGTCGTCAACGGGACGTGGCGTATGTGCTTTTCCAATGGATGCGGCTTCTGACCGCGAAACCCCACGTACCCTGATTGTATATTCTCGACAGGAAAACGTAAGGAAAACAGTGCCGGCTAAGTGTAAAACGCTTATAGACTCGGAAGAGCTACACGCCGCGCGCCTTTCATGAAAATCGCCTGCGGCATCACTTGTTGGCGAAAACTGAAGAATTCGTTTTGCTAACGCCTGTTAAGGCGCAGTCGCCCTCGAACAACGCGTCGGCGCAACCTATCGTCGGTGGACGCTTGGAGGTCGTAGCCGACGTTCGAATGTCCGTCGGAAAGCTCGCGCCAATGGCTTGGGGATGGCCGACTGCAGGCAAGCGGACGCCACAGATCGTTGGGACAGCACCAATCAGGTAATCGAGTATGACAATGAAGCTCGCATTCACTCAATGGGATTCTGTCATGGGAAGCGACCAACGTAGTGAACATCGGTGGATGGGCAATATCGACCCATTGAGGGATATTTCAACCCGGGCCCCGATGCCCGATGCGGCCTCACATGAAGCCCGGGTTTCTCGGGAGATAGCGTGTCCAGTCGCCGCAGTCGCGCGTCGACATCAGCACCATCGGAAGTGCGAATCGCATGCCTTGGCTGGCCGCGATCGCCAGTGCATCGCTCGTCCCGGGAACGAACACGGAGATCTGCTTTGCATCCCCCTTGACGGCGATCGCCAGCGCCGCCCGGAATGCACCAGGCATCGCATGCGCGTGCATGACCGCGAGGGGACCTACGTGACCCGTTCCTGCAACGTACGCGTAGCCGACGCGCTTGCCCCCTTCTTCGAGGAAAACGCCTTTCATCCTGGGATCGCCCAGCAGGAACCGGTGATGCTTCTCTCGCGATACAGCCAGGGTTGCCACATCGAGCTGCCGCAGCATCTCGAGATCGACGGCAATCGTGCGGATGGGCGTCGCGCAAAGCGCGGGACCTTGCGCCGGACGCAATGACTCACGCCCGGCGCTGCACAAATGGATGGGCACTCGTGGAAACAAGCCGTGCCGCACGTACAGTCCCTGGGACACCACGTTGAACGCGAAGGTAATCAGGCTCTTTTCGGTCGCACCAGCCTGTCTCGCATGCTGCATCGTGCGCTCCAGCAGTTGGTTGCCGATGCCCTGTCCCTGCCGGCCGGGTGCAACGAACAGTTCCGCCAGGAACCAGAGCCGACCACAAACCCAGCTCAGAGCGAAGCCGACAATTTCGCCATCATCCTCGGCCAGCCACACTCCGCGTGGATCGTCCCGAAGGCAGAACGCCTGGAAATCCGAAGGCCGCGACGTGGCAATCGGCCCGAAACCGTGGCGGACGGTCAGGTCGTTGATGCTGCGGGCAACCAGTTCTTCGGCGCGTGCCAGTTCGTCAGCGTTTGCAGGTCGGACAACCAGCGGCATGGGCAACTCCCGTGGGACAACGTCTAAATGTATAGCAAAAGGCCACGGTAGAGCCAAGCGCGCAAACGGTCAGCGCGAGCATCTAGGCCCGCTGTCGAACGGCTCAAACTGGCCGGAGCCCCTACCGCGCGAGCGGCTTCGGTCTTCGACCCACTGCGGACCTCCAACTGGTCCTTCTCACCGCTCGGCGAGCCAGGTGCGGCGTCTGAGTTTTTCTATGCAAGGACATTTGAGCGGCAATCTAAAGGTGCGGGGCCCAACTGGTAGCGGGACATGGCTTAGCGTTTCTCCGTGAATACGTTGGAAGCTGCTTGGGATGCATCGCGGGCCTCGAGTCCTGCCGTGAGTTCTGTCACCTTGTGGCTGTTTCTCGGAAGCTCGACCTTTTCAAGCTGGCTTCGTGTCGGCTTTTCTTAGCAACGATCAAGTCCCGATCACGTATCCACAGTCACGAGGTAACGTTCTTAAGCTTTCCTTCAGGATCCTGCGATAGATTGGTTGCACACTATCAAGCATCGCTGATTGCAATTCGGCCGAACGGTAAGCCCGGCAGTAGTTGTGCGCGTGCATAAAAAATCGCGCGAGCTGATGCCACGGAGAAAAACGGGTGTGCCGCCATGGCGAATGCACTCACACCCTGCCTGCCGAAACCGGCAGCACGTTGTTCACACATCAGCAGCACTCTGGGTCCGGACATACGGAACAACACCATCGATGATGTTCTCGGCGAATTTCGTGAAATGTACGACGAACTGGAAGAAACACTCTTTCAGAAACGGTTTGCAGAGGATCTGCAAGGTTGCGGCAAACGGGACGCCGCCTGAGCAGTGCTCGCCTTCAAAATCTTCAGCTAGTGAGCGTGGCCTGTGCTTCTTCACTAGACGTCTATAACTGCTGCCGTTGATGATGACCGGGAGAACTGAGCCATCGCTACAGCTATTTATTCAACGGAGATCAACGATGCGACTCCCCAACGGACGCTTCCGCGTCGACAGCGTTCCCACATTTTCTGTTGGCCGCTTCTTCGCGCAAGCACGGATTTTTCAGGTCCACTCATGCCCCCATGAACAGATCGAGATCTTCGCGGCAATCAACCTTCCAGCTTTCGCCACTGAGGCAGAAGCCATCGCGTTCTCGAATAAATGGGCGGTCGCCTGGATTCATGAGAATCTCTTCGACATCGCTGCCACCAAGGGTGCCTACGCCTAGTGGAGGGGTAGCGCAGATCCGGGAAGCCCAGCCTGGGGCGCGCCAGTTCGACCCACTGGAACTCGGCGTCACGCGCTTATTCTCAATGCCTGCGGGACGTTCACGTGCAATTCAGGTCGGTGCATTGGATATTCCATCAGTGCTTCTATGCTGCCGGTTTGTACGCTTAAAATGTCCGGGGTGACTTCACGAGAGTAAGCGCCCTCTAAAAATACTTCGATCGCATGGAACGGATTCCGCTCGCAAGCCAGCAGAGAACTGGCGGGAGAACTGCTCTTGAAGGGAGAGCGTCCCACGGACATCTCCCGCAAGACCGGCTTGAGTTTCCCTACCATACGCAAATACAAGGCGCTGCTTGACAGCGGAGGCCCGCACGCGCTGACGCGACTAAACGAATACGGCTCCAGGTCGCAGTTGAATGAAGAAGCCCTGAGCTGGCTCGTCAGCGCTGTCAAACATTCCCCAAAGCTGCACGGTATTGCAGCGAACGCGTGGACTGTCGAGCAGGTACGTAGCCTTATTTTGCAACGATTCGGAGTGAGCTATTCCGCATCGCACGTCGCCCATATAGTTCGAGAACGTGGACTCGCCTATCGCCTCACCTATCCGGCGGCCGACGCACACGCCCAGCGACGACAAAGGCCCGTTAGCGACAGAGATGCGGCCCGAAGAAGAACCGCAGCAGAGATGCTCCTGACAGGCCAGAGTGCAGAGCAGGTCTCGGAAGCCCTGAATATTAGCCTGCGAACAGTCAAGGCGTATGGATCAATGGTGGCCAGGAAGGGGCTTGAGGCACTGGATCAGTCGACTGCCCGCGGCCATCGTTCGACGCTTGATCCGAAAGCGCTTAGATGGTTGAAAGCTGCGCTGGAAAAAGGACCGCGCACCCACGGTTTCGAATCGGAACTGTGGCGAAATCGCGATGTGCAAGCGCTAATCAAACGCAGGTTTGACATCGACCATTCGAACGGATACGTTCGCCAGCTGGTTGTGAAGCTGGGATTTGCCGATCGCATGCGTCCGCCGAAACGGCGCACCGAAACACGTCTCACAGTCACCGATGAGGTACTTGCGTGGATAGCCGTGACCGTGAAGCAGTCACCCCGAGAGTACGGCATGGCAGGCGACCATTGGAACAACGCGCGCTTACGCGCGGTAGTTCAACAGCGCCTGGGTGTGGAATACTCACGAGGCTATATCCGGGAGATTGCCATACATGCCGGCGTAGCCGACCTGATTACCAGGCGCCGGAACTGAGTCGCCTGCCCTGAACTGCGATGGTGAGGCCACAGCTGACGGATTGTGCCAACAGCGAGCGAACCGTCGTGCAGTTGCCGCCTGGCCTGTCCTACGACCCCTGCCGGAAGCCACCGCCGATGGTGGCCGCAAGGAGCAGAGCAGCGGCCATTCCGTTTGGCGCTGCAACCTGTCGTGGCTCGCTGAGTAGGTATCACGTCAAAGGTATCGAGCTCGCATGTCCGTCTCCCACGACTTGAATAAGCCGCCCTGGAGCACTCGAAGAAGCGCAGTTGCATCCATGCTTGCGGCTGGAATATCCATGCGTGAGATACCCCGTCGATTGCAACTGAGTCCTGCCACCGCCAGCCGGTATGAATTGCTCTTTGCCGTCGGCGGGGCCAAAGCCATCCTGCGGTTGAACGACGTTGGACGACGGTCTGTTCTCGATGTACGGGCGCTTAGTTGGCTCACGAGCGCGATCAAACATTCACCGCGCCTACACGGGTTTGAAACTGATGTGTGGAACCGCGAGCAACTGCGCATCTTTGTCGACCGGGAGTTCGGTATCACCTATTCTCCCTCGCACTTGAACAGGATTGTCCGCGACCTCGGATTGTCCCATCGCCTAGCGATTGCCCCAGGGCGCCGAGGAGCGGAACGTGATCGACCGCCGGGTGCACGCGGATGCCCTGCGACTGCAACCGGCAAAGCCGGTGTCAACGGCGACGACGCCTGATGCGACCGCAGTGGTGACAACGCCGGCGTCAGACAGGGTATCGGACGTCGGCGTAACACGCCGATCATCCAACGCGAACACATCAGCCTATTTGCCCGCGCGCCGCGAACGCCGCCTGCACGTCGGCAGCGGACGCTACGAATCCATGTGCGAACGTAGCAAAATGGCCGCATGGAGCCCTACAACGACCGGCTGGGGTCGCCCCATTTCGGTCTTCAATCTTCCGCGAGATGGTTGTGCAACGCTCGGCCTCTTCGGCCATCTGGTGTCCGACGGCAGGCTAGGCCGCGCATTAACTTTATTCTTCAGTTGGTGAAATGCGTCGAACGGAACCAGGCCGGCAGCGGCCAAAAAACATAAGGGCCGGTAACCCAGCCCCTATGGCTGACTGTTATCCGGACTCGTGTCCTTGCTTTCTACGCCGCCGTCTGTCAACCGTCGACAATTATCCAGGCAACTTCATCGACACGTGGGCGGGGGCTGGGTCTGGTGTATTCAATAAACCGTCTATCCCGTTGATAACACGGTAGGCTTCAACGAGTGCTTTTTCCTTGTCTACATCGTGCCCGCCAACGACACGGGCCATATCGGAAGAGGAGAGTTCCTTCTGCTGATGCAGGTCAACGATAGTCAGTGTGTTCATTTCGATTCGCCTATTAAAAGTGGTTTGGCAACCAGAGCTGGTCTCAACTGAGCGACTGTGTTTTGCGCTCACCAAGTTACTAGTCACGATCTATGCCAAGCTCGCCTTCGGCACACACTGAGGCGTAACTTCTTGTCTCAGAATAGTTTTTAACCCCGCCGCCTTTCCATACCAGCGATTCGAGGCATCTACATGTGGGCGCAATTCCAACACATGACAATCCTCCGTCGGTTATTTATCTACACAGGCAGGCGGCCCATCCCCCGGCGGCATTTTCGACGGCGGCGGGCAGCGGGACTGCGTTGCCCGGAAAATGTCCGGAATGCTGAGTCGGCAGACCGAGCCAGCATCATTGCCCCAGAGTCGAACATGACATTCATCTACTGGGCGGCGACAATGACTACAGCGTGGCAGGAAAGGGCTTCCGGGAGTGCCTGTGCTGCACGTCGATCAGAAAATGATCCTTACTTCGCTCGATTGTTGTGCAGCCCAGATGAAAACATGTTGTGGAGTCACCGGACATGCTCAGTCCACTCGGCGTTACAGAGGGGCGATTAGGCCCGAGTAATCCTTCGAAACCGTGTTCTGGAAAGGCCGCCGTCCTGCGTTTGGCAACTCGCTTGACCTGAACGACGACTTTGCCCTCGAAAGGCCTTGGGCCGCCTCTTCTGTTTTCGTTAAGTTTTCGCCGTCGACGGTCTTCACTGTGCCCGAACTTCGATGGCGACTCGCCTATCCGGTTGCAGGCAAGCGATGAGCGACTTGCTGCCGTCGTCCGGACATTGCGTTGTTGAATCGCCGGAGCCCACGCCCGTTGCATGAATCAACTCACCGTTCAGTCCATGATCGATCATGTACTCCCTCACCGTCTGGGCACGCGCCAGGGACAACGGCTGGTTGACCGTTTCAGGCCCAAGACGGTCGGTATGGCCTACGACCGAAATGGACTGAGCGCCACTGCGCTGCCTGATACGCTTAATGACCTGATCGAGACTTGCCACCCCGCCCGGCAGCATTGAAGCGCGGCTTGATTTGCCGAAGGCAAACAACGCATCGCTTTGGATCACGAACTGATCAATCGTTTGCGCCGCAGGTGCGACCGGCTGCGAGGACACTGCAGCCGGCGTGACCGGCGCGTCGCCGCAGGCGAAGGTAAGCCGCCGCGTGACATCGGCCTGGTCATTGTCCGGCAGCAGGCGCCCGACTTTCTGCACCGGGCGAACCGGTTCTCCGTGACATATCTGCTGAGCCACCTTCATACAGGTAGCAGGTCCCTCGAAGATCCCATGACATTCGACCTGATGAAGCGTGGAACCGTCGGCGGCCGTAATCGTATAAGCGTTAAACGTCGGCCCCGAGGCACTCGAACATCCTGCAAGCAACACCAGGCTCAGCGACAAACCCCATCCAGAAAGCTGCTTCATTGTGTTCTCCATACTGTTTTTCGTACGTCAGGTTCTGAGCACGATCATGTTGTCCGCACTTGAGCGAAGGCGTCTGCGCCCTACCATTGCATGGCCGCACCCATGCCGAAGGTAGTGCCGCCGGGGCTCATGCCGACGCCTGCCTTCATCTTGATGTTTTCGGTGACACGAGCGGTCCCCCCCAGCGCGACGGCCTGATAGCCACGAAAGCCCGCCGTGCCGATGCCAAATGACAAGGTCTTGTCCTTGTCGACCTCCGGAATCATCGTCAATGCGGTCGCTGCGGCGATGCCGGAATAGGCATTGCGCGCGACGGAGTTGATGCCCGATTGCAGTTGATCCACCCGTTGATCGGCATAGGCATTGGCCTGCGCGAGCCCGGCGTTGAGCTGGTCCACGTTGACTGCGTCCGTCCCCTGGGTTCCCGCAGCCACATTCGCCACCTGCCGCGTATCGGCAAGCGAGCCAACGGATACCACGTTGCTGCGGCCTCCGTCCGTGCTACCAGCCCCGAGCGCCACCGAGTTATTGCCGCTCGCGGCCGCGCCAACCCCCACGGCGGTCGCGCCCGTCGCGCTGGCTTGCGAACTGTTGCCGACCGCCGTGCTATTCGACCCGGATGCCGATGCGCCTTGCCCGCCCGCCGACGAATTCGATCCCGTGGACGCCGGTGGCGTCGGCGTGCCGGGCGAGGACGAGAAGCTGCCGCCGCTGTTCGTGGTCCGTTGGTTGATCAGCGTGGTCAACTGGGTTGACACCGCGTCCAGTTGCGAGACGTTCACCGCGTCGGTTCCGGCCTTGCCGGCTGCCACGCCGGTGATCTGCCGATTACCGATATTGACCTCACCCGCAGACGACTGCGGACTGCTCAACCCGTACGCGATGTAGTTGCTCAACGCGCCAACCGTCGTCACCGATCCCGCGCCCAATGCAACGCTGTTTGCCATCGACGCGCTCGCGCCCGAGCCCATCGCGACCGCATCGATGGCGCTGCTTTGCGCCCCCGAGCCGATAGCAATGCCGCCTGCATTCGCAGCCTTTGCGCTCGCCCCTTGTGCGATCGACTGGGCGCCACTGGCGATGGCGCCGCTGCCGAGCGCAATCGCGTCGGCCTGTGCCGCATTCGAGCTTTCACCGATCGCGACGCCGCCCGGTGCCGTCGAATCGACGATGGCGCCGTTACCGATGCCCACGCCGTTATCACCGTTGACCACTGTCGTCGGTCCGACCGCAATCGACTGCGCGCCGACCGCGAGCGAATCCGCCGCCGTCGAATTCGCGTGAAAGTACATCTGTCCGGTAACGGCGAACGACGATAGCGCGCCCGCAAGCTGCCTGATGGTGACCGCATCCTGTGCCTGCGTGCCGTCCGCGACATTGGTCAACTGGCGATAGGTGTTGCCGGCCGCGCTGCCGAAAGACACTGCGCCGAGCAAGGTTTGATCCGACGTGTTGAAAGGAATCGCATGGGTGCCATTCGCAATCGAACCGATCCCGGACAGGACCGCGCGATTGGACACGGATCCCGAGCCGATCGCGACTCCGCCGGCCACCGTTGCGCTCGACAGGGCACCCAGCGCAAGCGCGTTGTCCGCCTGCGCGGCAGCGCCGTTGCCGCCGGCAAAGCTGCTCACGCCGGCGGCCGTTGCCCCCACGCCCGCCGCCAGCGCATTGACGCCGGTGGCGCCGTCGTTGTTGTAGTTGCCGCCCTGTGTGCCGCCATCGTTCACGCTGTAGTAGTGTGTCTTGCTGGCGGTCACTACGCTGGCGAGGCTGTCCACCGCCTGATCCGTCGCGTACAGCTGCGAACCGTTCACCGCGTCGGTGCTCGTCGCGCTCACCCGGCCGGCCGCCACGTTGGTCACCGTGCGCTCGTTACCCGCGCTGCCCACGCTGACCGTGCTCGTCGGGGCAGCACCGGCGTAGGTGTAGGCCGTGCCGTTGATCGTGTCGCCGGTCGTTGCCACTGCCGCAGCCGTGGTCGACCCGCTGCCCAGCGCGACGGCATTGGCGTTATTGGCCACCGCGCCCTGACCCAGGGCCGTGCTGTTGGCGCCGGCCGCGGTGGCGGCCACGCCCGCCGCAAGCGCGTTGGTGCCGGTGGCGCCATCGTCGGCGTAGTTGGCACTCTGAGTACCGCCGTCGTTGACGCTGTAGTAGTGCGTCTTGTTGGCGGTTACCGTCGTGGACAGACTGCTGACTGCCTGATCGGTTGCATACAGCTGCGAGCCATTCACTGCGTCGGTGCTGGTCGCGCTCACCCGGCCTGCCGCCACGTTGGTCACCGTGCGCTCGTTGCCTGCGCTGCCCACGCTCACCGTGCTCGTCGGGGCAGTCCCGGCGTACGTGTAGGCTGTGCCGTTGATCGTGACACCCGGAGTCGCCACCGCCGCGGCGGTTGTCGATGCGCTGCCCAGCGCCACGCTATTGGCGAACGTCGAGCTGGCCCCGGCGCCAAGCGCTATGGCGTCCGTGGCGCTACTCTGCGCTCCTGAGCCCACCGCCACGCCGCCCTGGTTAGCGGCATTAGCGTTGGCGCCCTGTGCAATCGACTGCGCACCGCTCGCGACCGCGCCGCTGCCGAGCGCCATTGCGTCGGCCGCGGCCGAATGCGATTGCTGGCCGATCGCGACACCGCCGGGCGCCGTGGCATCGACCACCGCCCCGTTGCCGACACCAACGCCGCTGTCGCCGTTGACGACGGTCGTCGGTCCGACAGCGATTGACTCCGCGCCCACGGCCAGCGAATCGGCCGCCGTCGAATTCGCGTGGAAATAGTTCGTGCCCGTCACCGAAAACGACGACAATGCGCCCGCCAGTTGCCTGACGGTGACTGCGTCTTGCGCCTGCGTGCCATCGGCCACATTGGTCAACTGACGGTAGGCCGTGCTACTGCCGACGGATACCGCACCCAGCAAAGTCTCATCGGACGTATTGAACGGAATCGCGTGGGAGCCGTTGGCGATCGATCCCGCCGCGGGCAGAACCGTGCGATCTGAAACCGATCCCGACCCGATCGCCACGCCGCCGACGATCGAGGCACTCGCCTGCAGTCCGAATGCCAGCGCGTTGTTCGCCAGCGCCTGGGCACCGTTGCCCAGCGCCGTGCTGCTCACCCCCGAAGCCAGGGCGCCGACACCCGCAGCCAGCGCGTTCACACCGGTGGCTCCGTCGTCGGCGTAGTTGGCACCCTGTGTGCCGCCGTCGTTGACGCTGTAGTAGTGCGTCTTGTTGGCGGTTACCGTCGTGGACAGCGCGTCGACGGCCTGATCGGTCGCGAACAACTGCGAGCCGTTTACGGCGTCGGTACTGGTCGAGCTCAACCGGCCCGCGGCAACATTCGTCACGGTGCGTTCGGCGCCCACTTTGCCGACGCTGACCGTGCTCGCCGGCGTGGTGCCGGCAAACGCGTACGCGGTCCCATTTATCGTCGCGCCTGGCGTCCCCACCGCGGCGGCAGTCGTGCTTCCCGCACCCAGGGCCACCGCGCCGGCGTTGGTGACCGTGGCGCCGGAGCCGATCGCAACGCCTTGCGTCGCCGCGGCCGACACCGTTGCAGCGTCGCCGAACGCGACAGAACCGGCATTGTTCGCTTGCGATGCGTTGCCCAGCGCGACGGCGCCCAGGCCGGTCGCTGCATTCGCATTGCCGAGCGCCACCGCTCCCTGGCCGTTGGACGTATTGTTCGCGCCCATGGTTATCGCACCGGTGCCAATCGCCGAGTTCGGATCGCCGATGGCGACCGCGCCATTGCCGCTTGCCGTGTTGCCCACGCCAATCGACACGGCCTTGCCGCCTGTCGCGGTTGCCGTCTGACCTATCGCGATGGCGCCGGCCGTATTCGCGGTTGCCCCGGCGCCCTGGGCGATCGAATCGCCACCCGTGGCTTGAGCCCCGTTGCCCAATGCAATGTCGTTGGCCGTCGTCGGTGCGCCGTTCACGCCGGCCACCGCATGCAGACCCTGGGCGATCGAATCGTTACCGAACGCGTTGGCGGCCGGCCCCACCGCGATCGCGTCGGTGCCGGTGGGCACACTGTCCGCCAGCACCGAATTGGTGTGGAAATATTTGATCCCGCCGCCATTGTTGATGTTGGAAATCGCTGTGGTATTGGCCGACACCTGCTGGTTGGTGGCGAACAGCTGGGACCCATTCACCGCGTCCGTGCTCGTCGCGTTCAATGCGGCCGGCGCCATGTTGGTGATGGTCACCGGAGACCCGGCCCCCGCCCCGCCGGTCGCACCGAGCGTGATCCTGGTACCGCCCGCCGCGTCGTACTTGACCGCAATGTTGGCGGTGTTGTCGATATTCGTATTCAGCGCGGTCAAGGCACCGGCAACCGTCGTCTGCGCGGTGAGTCCGCTTACCGCCCCGGTAGTGCTAACGGTGTTGACCGGCTGGCTAAAGCCGGTTAGATTGCCGGTCGCCGCGCTATAGCTGGCGCCGCCGCCCAGGGTGCCCGCTGTCGACGCGCCGAGATTATTGATACCGGCGACAACCGTATTCAGCTGCGAGCCGTTGATGGCGTCGGTGCTGGCAGCCGAAATCACGCCGGCTGCCACGTTCTGCAGTTGCCGCTCCTTCCCAGCGGAACCGACCGACACCACGCCATTGGCCGCGCTCGCGATGCCGGCCGCCGTGCCGCCGTATAGCGCCGTGGTGCCCGTATGTGGCGCTGCGGTTGTACTGCCCGCACCTAGCGCGACGTCGTTCGCGTTGCTGGCGGACGCGCCGGCACCCAGCGCGATCGCATGGGTCTGGTTGGCCACCGCCGAATCGCCGAACGCCAGCGCGCTCGCGCCGTTCGCATTGCTCGCGTTGCCCAGTGCGACCGCGCCCTGGCCATTGGCGGTATTGCCGTTGCCCTGTGCTACCGCGCCATCGCCCGTGGCGGTATTGTTCGCGCCCACGGCGACCGTACCATTGCCGGTCGCGGTATTGGGATCGCCAATCGCGACCGCGCCGTTGCCGCTGGCGGTCTGCGCCTGACCGAGCGCCACTGCGCCCGTCCCGCCGAGTACCTGGGAGTTATGGCCGCCGGCGAACGAACCCGCGCCGGCTGCCGCTGCGACGGTGCTGCCGTCGCCGATCGCAACCGTGGAGGCAGCGAGCGCTCTTGCAGCATTGCCGATGGCGGAAGCATTAGCCGCGTTAGCCGTTGCGGAGGTACCCATGGCGAGGGCATCGGTGTTGGCGCCCGTCAGAGCCGAATCGCCTATCGCGATGGACGAGGAGCCAGCCGAGCTCGCGCCGGAGCCGATCGCAATCGCGCGAATGCCCGACGCCGCGGCGCCTGCCACCGTCGCCGGGGCAGACGCGCCGCCTTCCGCAACGGTATCCGATGACCCCAACGCTATTGAATTAGCACCGGTGGCTTGTGAGCCGTTCATCATGCCGAGCGCGTTGAGCCCTGAGGCGGCGGCGCCTGCCCCCAAAGCCACGGCATTCTGTGCCGTGGCTTTGGACACTGTGCCGGCGGCCAGCGAAGAGGGGCCGGACGCAGTCACGTCCGTGCCAATGCCAATCGCACCCGCCGCCGTTGCGCCCGTGCCTGCGACGGCACGCGGCCCAAGATAAACGGCGTTGAGGCCGCTTGCGATGGACTGAAAGCCGACGGCGACGGCATGCGTCCCGGAGGCTGTGGCGATATAACCCACCCCGACCGCTGCAGGTCCGCTTACCACCGCCTGGTAGCCAATCGCAGCGGCATAATCAGCGTTAGAGGTAACGTCAGTGCCGATGGCGATGGAGGCCGTTCCCGTCGAACCGGTGCCCGCCGCAGTGCGCGCTCCCAGATAAACGGCGTTCGCACCAGTGGCGCTGGCTCCCGAGCCAACGGCTATACCGTTGGTCTGGGAGCCTGTGGCTCCGCTGCCCAATGCAACCGCGCCCGACGCGGCAGCGTTGGCGCTCGTACCCAGTGCAACGCCGTTATCTCCAGTTGCCTTCGCCAGGGGACCGACGGCAGTCGACTGGTTGCCGCTCGAGACAGCGTCAACGCCGACACCGATGGCCGCCGAGCCGCTGGCGGTGACATCCGTGCCGATGCCAATCGCCGACTCTGCGGTCGCGCCGGTGCCCGCAGCGGTGCGCGCGCCCACGTAAATGGTGTTGACACCATTGGCAATGGCCTGAAAGCCGAAGGACAGGGCGTTAATGCCCGTACTGCTGGCGGCGAAACCTACCGCAGTGGCGCCGCCTCCAGAGGCAGTGGACTGAAAGCCCACGCACGTGGTGCTGCCGCTATAGAAGTTGAAGGGGGCCGCGGCACAGCTCAGCTGCGCCTGCGCCTGCGCGGCCCATCCCCCCAGACCCATTAACAGCAGTACGGTGACGACACGCGGGCTGGAACCGTGCAGCACTGAAGCACCATGTTCACCAGGCTCGCCGCAGCGCCCGTCGCATACGGAGGCAGCCGCTCCTGACTTTCCCTTGCCGCGCGACGCGTCCAGCTCCGACGCGGCAACGAAGGCGCCTAGCGCCTTGTTCCAGATGGTCCGATATGCTTTGTTCATGTCGTTGCCTCACCAGGTAATTGAAATGCGAAGTTCATAAGCACGGGCGTGTGCATGCATCCCGTTTACTCAGGATACCTATTTATAATGCTTAAAACGTCTCACTGCGACGCGCGTTGCTTTAGCGTTGGATCTGCGGCAAGTTGCTTCCGCCCTTGGTGAATCACGAATCCTGAGCTCGAGCGAATACCCATGCTCACGATCCGATTCGCATGACTAATTAAATAACGAGGGTCGGTCAGATAGCCAGTTTTCGCGGCGCTGGTAGCTGAGACGTTTGACGAATCTCTGGGTTATGAAGGTCCGAAGGGCGGACGCAGAGAAAAGGCGGTCGCGTGGCGGAGCGCCACTTGCCGGCCAGACTGGTGCGTCTTCGCCGCGCCAGTGCGCGGCTCTGTCCCGACTGGGATACTCATCGTTACTGCCCCTCAGTAGCCTGTTGCAACGTTCTCTCGGCTCATGGCATGACAAATAGTCTTTCGCCAGACGGCACGCGCCGTTTTTCTTTCTCGCAACACCTTGAGCAATGTGAGACGCAGGCCGCCGGGTTATTCGCATCGAATGCCGCTTCTCCCATTAGCAGATCCTGTAATGGAAAGAAAGTTAAGTGCTCGCGGGGAACTTTCTCATAGGTCTTTTAATTTGTCTACAAAAAATCTTTGCGATATCTGGACACTGCAGAATTTAACAATTAGGTTCTGTTCACGCGTTTCCCCCTCAAAAAAATCGTCAGGATTTCCTTACATATCTTTAAGGAAATCTGTACCTTTTTCTCCATTTTTTCAGTCAATTGTCGTGTAGCAACGCGCATAAAAAAATGGCAAGCCAACTAGTGAACAGAAATGAAATCCGCTTCGTTGATCGTGTCGCCGGACACTTCTATTTCTTCCATTGCGAAGCAATCGGGAAAAGCTGCGTGCCGTTCACTGCGTCCGTGCTGGTGGCGCTGATTTGACCGGGCGGCGACATCTTGCAACTCCTGTTCCTGACTGACCGCGCCGATACTCCCGACACCGTCGGCGTCGCGCCTTCTGTTGAAGTTCGCAAATTTTGCTAATGATGTCCTTGGCGCGCTAATCGCGCCCACTAACGCTGCTAGCGCGGCTTTTCTACCGCATCACGAACTCAATGCCCGACACGACTGACTAAGCGCAGGACGACGCCGCGCAGACCAACATCCACACAAGGGGATGCTGAAGGCCGCAGCAGTGACGCACAAAGCGCCATACTGTATGGCGTTTTTGATCTGCGCACTGAGATGGGCACCTTCCAAAGATCAAAAAAATGACCTGTATTTGCACTTGATGCCGCTTCAAGCGAATGCGCCTATCACGCTCCTCTACAACCGCATTAGCCGAATTAGCGGACACAACGAACGCGTTAGCAAAATCAACGGACATCCGAGCGTGCGTGCTTTGCTGAAACGCAACGCCTGGAAAGGCGTGTGAAACCGCTGCTATGACTGATTTTGCCCCGCAAAAATACAATCTTACATTAGCGTAATCCATGGACACTATTAGCAGTTTTAAGGACTTCAACACCAGCTCAGTCAACGCAAGTCGTTCGACAGCGGGCCTCACGGTAAAGGAACAAGGGGCTTGAGCCGCAGCGGAAAGGCGAAGAAGGTGTGCCACAGACTGTAAAAAGACGACTTGCCCGCGAGCTGTCCTCACCGCAACTGGACCGGAAATGGACCAGAAAGCAAAGATCCCGCTCACGGGGACTGGATCAAGTGCTGATTCTTTGGAAGGCCGTACTGGATTCGAACCAGTGACCAACGGATTAAAAGTCCGCTGCTCTACCAGCTGAGCTAACGACCCGAGCTACTCCCATTCATTCATCTCGCAAGCGCCGGATCGCCGCCCAACGCTAGCCTATTTCGATCGTGCGGCTCGCCGATCGCGGCGGTTCCTGTTTCGGCACGGTCAACGTAAGCACACCCTTGTCAAACTTTGCGAGCGCGTGGTCGGGGTCGGCGTTTTCCGGCATCGGGATCGTGCGCGTGAAGGCCCCATACGCGCGTTCAAGTCGATAGCAGCCGTCTTCCTCACTGTGCACATCCTGCTTTTTCTCGCCGCGCAACACCATCGCTCCATCCTCGACGCTGACGGTCAGATTCTCCCTTTCCATGCCCGGCAACTCGACAGTCACGCGCAGGACCTTTCCTTCGTCGACGACGTCGATGCGCGGCTGGAAATGCGAAGAGCTGAAGTCGCCAAACCATCGATCAAGCGGGCCGCGGGTTGCAAACGGATCGTGAAAGAAATCCTCCATCGCACGCCACGGATCGCGGGAGAAAAGCCGCTGGATATCTGGCCATCCGGCACGCCATGATTCGCTGGCCGGCGGACTTTGCGGACCGTCCGAATCGGGCTTGCGCGCTGAGCCGCGGAGAAATTTGAAAGGATTCCACTTTTTGGGGTCGGTGTTCATCTGCTGCTCCTCAATGATCTGGCAGGAGAGCCGGACCACGACGATCTGCATCCGGCGCCTCCACGAACCGGGCGGTGACGACCTCGCAGCCGCCACCGGTTTTTCTCCGGTCGCCGTTGTTGGTCTTCCGGGTTCAGTTCGTCTGCACCTCGATTCGTCGCGGCCGTGCTTCATCGCGACGCGGAATCGTCAGCTTCAGCACGCCGTCCTGCAGGTTCGCATCGATCTTCGATGTGTCAAAGTCCGGGCTCACGGAGAAAGCGCGCGCGAAATGCGGTTCACGGATCTCGGCGTGCTGCAGCCGCAGACCGGCGGGTGTGGGCACGACCGCTTCCGCCTCGATATAAAGATTGCCGTCGTGCACCTTCACGTCGAGTTTGTCCTTGGTGACGCCTGGCAGGTCCGCCCACAGCGTGATGCCCTGGCTGTCCTCGAACACA
>NZ_JARESO010000069.1:0-38504 GCF_046030175.1 Paraburkholderia sp. RL17-373-BIF-A | reverse complement strand
AATCGCTGTCCCGAGCACGCTGAGGACGAGATAGACAATGAGTGACAGGATTACGCCGGCGAAAATGGCACCCCATGACACACGAGGCAGGCCGGTTTGAGTGGCAAGAATCTGCATGATGGCGTCTCCCAGGTTGAAGGCTGTTCAAACGCGGTCTCAACAACTAAGAAATCCGAAGCTTCGACCGTGCAATAGCGACGCAACAGGCGTTCCCGGGAGACGCGGATAGGCGCAAACGGCGACAGGTTCAAGCTCCGCGCAAACGGACAGAAGCAGAAGTAATTCTCCAAGCGTACTGAAGCTCGCGGCTACTGCTCCGTTAAACAGAATTGCCGCCAAAGGATGCGGCGAATCGAGTGAGCGACGTATTGAGCGGCAAACACGGGCACGTAGTTTGCGGCCGTGACCATCACACCGCACTCGCCGGCAGGTGAGTCTCCCAAACTGACTCGAAGGAGTAGCCATGACTACGAAGACGCTGAAGGATTTGTTCATTCACTCGCTGTCCGATATTTACAGTGCCGAAAAACAGATGACGAAGTCGCTGCCCAAGATGGCGCGCGCGTCGACCAATCCGGGTCTCAGGTCAGCGTTCGAGATGCATCTGGAGGAAACGCGAGGTCAGATTGAGAGGATTGACCGTGTCGTCGAGGCTACCGGCATCAAGCTCAAGCGCATCAAGTGCGTTGCCATGGAGGGTCTCAACGAGGAAGGCCAGGAGCAGATTGACGAGATTGAAAAGGGCCCGCTGCTGGACACGGCGCTTATCGCAGCGGCGCAGAAAGTGGAACACTACGAAATTGCGGCATACGGCTCGCTGATTGCGCTGGCGAAACAGTTGGGTGAAACAGAGTCCGTCAAACTTCTGGCCGACACGTTGGAAGAAGAGAAAGCCACCGACCAGAAGCTGTCCCTGATTGCCGAGGAGAAATTGGCGGCAGAATCTCTCCGGCGGTAGTCCCGCTCTGCTTTCGCCAGAGGCGGACCGGCGCCGCGGCTACCCTGTCAGGCTGAGATTACCTTCTGATCGCATAACGGGGCGGCACGGTCTTGCACCGGCGAGCCGGATGAGTGCGGGATCTCACTGGCGGGCTCTGGCTTGTCATCGTCGTGTGCTACGGCGCGCGTGTGTCACGATTCTGCTCGCCGGGCCTGCCGCCCCCGTTGGGACTGGACATTGATCGGCCGGCGTTGTCACCGCCGGCGCCTGGAAGTTCGATGCCTTGGAACGTGCAACGCGCATGCCACGCGAGACCGTTCGACATGCCCATAAGAGACTGGCTGACTTGCCACGCACGCGCCGATGCTAGCGCCCGATCAAGTCAGGTCGCTCTGAGCCCGCCTGGAGTCGCATCCGGCGGCATGCAAAGCAAGCCCGACAGCGATTTCGCGCGCTCGGTACGCCGCGATGTCCAGCGCATCTCCTTTCGCGACGTGACCGCAGTGGCCCCTTCTTTCGAACACGAGACGCTGGTCCGGGCTCCGCTCCGTAACGCGGACGACCCATAGAAATTCGCCATCGCAATCTGCTACTACGTCCGACCTGACACACACGTCCGCCATCTCGATGATATGTACGCGCATGGCCCCCTCCCCTCGTTACCGCCGCGTCGTCCCCGCAATGCGCATCCGGCATGCCCGGGACGCGCATCCGCGCGGTCGCAGGCGAACGGACCGAAGAGCATGGATGGCTGTAGCCGGAATAAATTGGCCAGACCGTCTATCTGGCCGCGGTGGATCGCCGCATATCAGATCCTCGCGAGAAGGCTGCAAAGAAAACGGGCTGTCCGCGTTACAGGTCATCGACTGGACTGAACGGGTCCGGCCGGAACCTCGGATCGAAGCGCAATGGCATCAACGGGCGCGTCACTTGCTATCTGGGGGACAAGCCAGAGGTTTTGCAATGAGAATAGACGCTCATTATCCAGACCGGTCAGTCGCGCATCGCATCTCGGTAGTCGTGCTGACGCATAACCGCGCGCAGGAAGTCATGCGCACCCTCTCGCGCCTTCTTGCGTTGCCGGAGCAGCCACAGGTGATCGTCGCGGACAATGCATCCAGCGACGACACCGTGGGGCTGATCAGAGCCATTCTGCCGGGTGTACGCATCGTGCAGTGCCCGTCAAATCTGGGCGCCGCGGGCCGCAATCAGGCCGTCGCCTGCGTATCGACTGACTATGTCGCCTTCTGCGACGACGACATGTGGTGGGAGGCCGGCTCCCTGGCACGGGCGGTTCGCGTGCTCGACGCCTCGCCGCGCGCTGCGGTGCTGAGCGCGCGCGTGCTGGTGGGCGAGTCGCTGGAACTGGACGAGACGTGCGTCCGAATGCGCAACAGCCCGCTGGAGAGCCGTGACCTGCCCGGCCCGCCCCTGACGGGCTACATCGCGGGTGCCTGCGTTTTCCGCACTGATGTGTTCCGCGCGGTCGGCGGATACGAGCCGCGCCTTTTTTTGGGTGGAGAAGAAGAACTGGTTGCGCTCGACCTCCTCGCTTCCGGCCACGCCATCGTCTATATGGACTCACTGGTGGTGCATCATCATCCGTCGCGGGCGCGCGACAGCCGCTTGAGGCGCCGGCTGCTGGCACGCAACGCAGCGTGGATTTCCTGGCTGCGTCTCCCGTTGCAAGATGCCTGTTCCGCGACCGGGCGAGCCTTTGCGCTTCTGTGGCGTGAAGGCACTTTCGCGCGTGATGCGTTCATGATGATGGGAGCGCTCCCGTGGGCATTGGCTCGCCGCCGGGTGGTCCCGCCTTCGGTACGTGCAATGCGTCGGCACGTCGATGCTGCCGAACAACGTCAAAAGAAAGTCGCCAGGCGCGCGGCGAACTGATGACTGGAGTTCTGGCCGTACTGACGGTCTCATCGGCGTTGACTCTCGTGCAAAGGTCTCGCCCTGCCCTGCTGGAAATCCACGTGGATCCTGCGGAGGCGATCTCGACGCCGAACCAGTTAAGAGTCTGATGTGACGTGAGCCTATTGAGCCCGTCTGCGAATCCAGCCGATTGGCGTCGCAGCGTTGCGTATATCTCTGCTTCCACGCGCAGCCACGGCAGGTCGTGGGTTGATGAAAACAGATCTGTGCAAACAAAGGCCTTGATCGGCGCGACTCGCAGCCTAAACAGAATGTGAAAGGTCTACGTGGTGCGACCAGCCCCGTGGCGCTGCACTTTACGGCGGCGGAGTCGGCCCAGCGCATGGCGATGTCGAGCAGTGAGTACGTCGATTCATGAAGCAGCTTCTGCGCGGTCTTCAGCCGTAGCTCGAGATAGAACTGCGACGGACTGACATTAAAATGCTTCAGCCACATCCGTTCGAACTGGCGCGGCGAAATGCCGACAAGCGAGGCGACCGCTTCATCGGAACCGGCCGCTCGATGTTCTGCTCCATCAGCGTAATGGCATTGACGATGCGCCGGTCTTCGACACCATATCGCCTATCCACAGTCACGGGGTAACGTTCTTAAGCTTTCCTTCAGGATCCTGCGATAGATTGGTCGCACACTATCAAGCATCGCTGATTGCAATTCGGCCGAACGCTAAGCCCTGCAGTAGTTGTGCGCGTGCATAAAAAATTGCGCGAGCTGACGCGACTAAACGAATACGACTCCAGGTCGCAGTTGAATGAAGAAGCCCTGAGCTGGCTCGTCAGCGCTGTCAAACATTCCCCAAAGCTGCATGGTATGGCAGCGAAGGCGTGGACTGTCGAGCAGGTGCGTAGCCTTATTTTGCAACGATTCGGAGTGAGCTATTCCGCATCGCACGTCGCCCATATAGTTCGGGAACGCGGACTCGCCTCCTGGGTGTGGAATACTCACGAGGCTATATCCGGGAGATTGCCATACATGCCGGTGTAGCCGATCTGATTACCAGGCGCCGGAATTGAGTCGCCTGGCCTAAGCTGCCATGGTGAGGCGACAGCTGCCGGATCGTGCAAACGGAGAGGGAACGTCATATAGTTGTCGCCTGATCTGTCCAACGCCCCCTACCGGAGGCCACCGCCGATGTTGGCCGTAAGGAGCAGAGTAGCGGCCATTCCGGATGGCGCGGCAACCTGTCATGGCTCGCTGAGTAGGTATCACGTCAAAGGTATGGAGTTCGCATGTCCGCCTCCCACGACTTGAATAAGCCACCCTGGAGTACTCGAAGAAGCGCAGTTGCGTCCATGCTTGTGGCTGGAATACCCATGCCTGAGATAGCCCGTCGATTGCAACTGAGTCCTGCCACCGCTAGCCGGTATGAATCGCTCTTTGCCGTCGGCGGGGCCAAAGCCATCCTGCGGTTGAACGACGTTGGACGACGGTCTGTCCTCGATGTACGGGCGCTTAGTTGGCTCACGAGCGCGATCAAACATTCACCACGCCTACACGGGTTTGAAACTGATGTGTGGAACCGCGAGCAACTGCGCATCTTTGTCGAACGGGAGTTCGGTATCACCTATTCTCCCTCGCACTTGAACAGGATTGTCCGCGACCTCGGATTGTCTCATCGCCTGGCGATTGCCCCAGGGCGCCGAGGAGCGGAACGTGATCGACCGCCGGGCGCACGCGGATGCCCTGCGACTGCAACCGGCAAAGCGGGTGTCAACGGCGACGACGCCTGATGCGACAGCAGTGGTGGCAACGCCGGCGTCAGACAGCCAACGCGAACACATCAGCCTATGTGTGCCCGCGCGCCGCGAACGCCGCCTGCACTTCGGCAGTCGACGCTACGAATCCATGTGCGAACGTAGCAAAATGGCCGCATGGAGCCCTACAACGACCGGCCGGGGTCGCCCCATTTCGGTCTTCAATCTTCCGCGAGACGGTTATGCAACGCTCGGCCTCTTCGGCCATCTGGTGTCCGACGGCAGGCCAGGCCGCGCATTAACTTTATTCTTCAGTTGGTGAAATGCGTCGAACGGGACCAGGCCGGCAGCGGCCAAAAAACATAAGGGCCGGTAACCCAGCCCCTATGGCTGACTGTTATCCGGACTCGTGTCCTTGCTTTCTACGCCGCCGTCTGTCAACCGTCGACAATTATCCAGGCAACTTCATCGACACGTGGGCGGGGGCTGGGTCTGGTGTATTCAATAGACCGTCTATCCCGTTGATAACACGGTAGGCTTCAACGAGTGCTTTTTCCTTGTCTACATCGTGCCCGCCAACGACACGGGCCATATCGGTAGAGGAGAGATCCTTCTCCTGATGCAGGTCAGCGATAGTCACTGTGTTCATTTCGATTCACCTATTAAAAGTAGTTTGGCAACGAGAGCTGGTCTTAACTGAGCGACTGTGTTCTGCGCTCACCAAGTTACTAGTCACGATCTATGCCCAGCTCGCCTTCGGCACACAGTGAGGCGTAACTTCTTGTTTAAAAATAGTTTTTAACCCCGCCGCTTTTCCGAACCAGCGATTCGAGGCATCTCCATGTGGGCGCAATTCCAACACATGACAATCCTCTGTCGGCTATTTGTATACACAGGCAGGCGGCCCGTCCCCCGGCGGCATTTTCGACGGCGGTGGCAACGGCACTGCGTTGCCCGGAAAACGTCAGGAATGCTGAGTCGCAGACTCAGCCAGCATCATTGCCCCATAGTCGAACATGACAGTCACTTAATGGCGGCGACAATGACTACAGCGTGCAGGAAAGCGCATGCGGGAATTCCTGTGCTCATTTCATTTGACTGATCCGAAAGGACTCGCGGACGGGTTTGTTGGTGGTGCGGCGACAAAGCACGCGTCGTTGGCGTTTTCCGGCACAACTGCAATCTCAGAGAGATCCACACGAACGGCGGTCCTTGCAACGTACATAAAATCCTGCCTGCCGAAGGAGAATGCCAACGTTGTCGTGCTGCCTAACGATAAGCGGCAGGGGCTTATTTGGGCGTGGCCGCATCTTGCTGGCCGCCCACGGTTGGGGCGCGCATGCGAGCCAAAACCACGAAAGCCAGCGACTTCGTCCCAGCCCTCGGGCACGCGTGTTGCGACGACTACCATCATGGCGGAGGGAATACCGAACTACGATTGCGGAGGACACAATCATGAGACAAACCGTATTAGGCGTGTTCGATAAATATGCCGACGCGCGCTCGGCACAACGGACACTGGGCGAGGCTGGCGTTGCTCAAGCGGATATTGCTATCTACGCGATGTCAAATGACACACCGTTGAAAAGGAGCCGCGTGTTTATGCGCCGGGCAGCGGTGACGTACTTCATCACAACCCGGTCTTCGATCAACTCGAAAAATTGTTTGCACGACTCTTCAAAAGTGGCCAGTATCCAGCGGAAACGGAGGATTACAGAGAATTGATACGTCGCGGTGGAGCGATCGTCAGCGCAGACGTTTCCGAAATGCAAGTTGACCTTGCTCGCGATTTGATGCGCCGTGCCGGCGCAGCCGACATCGAGGAGCGCGCCAAGGTATGGCGAAATAATTCCGGGCTCTCGGAACAGGCGCTACGTGGGGATAGCTCAACGACCCGCGATTACTCCAGCCCCTACGAGCCGACTTCTGCGCAGCAACGCGAGACGATTGCACACGGTGGACACGCGGCGGACACGGCGCCTTCGCCAACAACGGAATATCTCGCCAGTCCGCACGACGCGTCGGTCCTTCCAGTCGCACCGAGGTCACCCACGAGCGAAGAGCCGGCGGCAGGCCGGACAGTAATACAGGGCACTCCCACCTCTTCGGTAGGGGCGAAGATGGTTGTCGGTGGGATGCAGCAGGTCGCGACGCGTACGGAGGGACTCGAATCAACTTCGTCCGTGGAAAACGGGGAGGAGTTATCGGGGGAACCCCGCGTCGGACACACGCGGACGCCCGAGGGCGCGCGCGCGAGTGTCAAATCAGCTGCGGCAGCATACTCATCAGATGACAGCACCGGTACAACAACAGAGCGCAAATCTGGGACAGGTCTTGTGGGCGAGCCCGACCCGGCGACTCCGCTGGACGACACCCCCTATGACGCTGAATTTCGCGCTGACTATGACGCCCACTACGCGAACACCGGTGCGTCATACGACGAATACCAGCGAGCCTACGCGCACGGAGCCACGCTCGGAAACGACGAGCGGTATCGCGGACATGACTGGCAACGGGTAGAAGCGAACGCTCGCGAGAATTGGGAGTCGCGCTACCCGGAAAGTGGATGGGAACGATTCAAGGCGGCCGTGCGGCACGGTTGGGACCGAGTTACAGGCGGCTAGTATTTTTATGCGACACCCCGGCGATGTGGGATCGGTGCAGGCGTCGGGCGTTGCGACACATCGGCTATGGGCGCAGTCGTTTCCTGCTGAATCTTGCATGTGAACTGCCCGATAGTCGGTGCCGCTGCCGTACTGAGAGCAAATCCCATGTGACGATGGGAGGAGATTGCCACCGCCGTGGGCGGTGAGTGCCGGCTCCACATTCACTGCGCCATCGATGTGGGATGTCGTCTCGCCGCCACGTTTAGAGGCTGCTACGCAGTCTGGGCTATTTCAAAAGGTGAGCGCGGCAGGGGTTCGCCATCCACGAATGCAGTGGCACCGTGAAAGCGAACGTTTTTTGGCGGGCGTTGTGCCGCGCTTTGGGTATGGCGATTGCTGCGGCAGCGCTGACCCCTGTCAGACTTCTACGTCGCCGAAGTAATGGAAAATCGCCCAGCCGATCAGGTACGGCCCGAAAAACTGGCTAGGACGGCAATCCTTCGTCCGGCTAAGCTCCGGCTTGCCATCGTCTTTTCCGGCAGCCTCGCGTTTCGCGCGAATGCCGAGCCTGCCCAAACCGCACTGCGCCCGGCAGGAGTGCAGGCCTCGCACATCCTCGCTCTGTGGAACGTCACGCTGACGGTGTGCTCGCTGGTCTTCGCGGCCGTTCTAATCGCGCTGCTGATCGCAGTGACCCGCGCCCCGCGCTCCAGCCGCGATACTCGCCCTGACCTCGAGTCGCTCGAACGTCCGGAAAAACGGCTGCGTCGCGTGGTCAGCGGCGCGTCAATTGCGTCCGTGGCCGTGCTGTTTTGCCTGCTGCTCGCCGACGTACTGACCGACCGGGCGTTGTCGCGCCTTCCGGTGGCGGACGCCGTTCATCTCGAAATGACCGGGCATCAATGGTGGTGGGAAGCGCGCTACGACGACGATACGCCAGGCCGCAGCTTCGCGGTCGCAAACGAGCTGCACGTGCCAGTGGGACGGCCTGTCATCGTATCGCTCAAGGCAGACGACGTGATCCACACCTTCTGGGTGCCGAACCTGCATGGTAAGAAGGACATGATTCCAGGCCGCACGTCGACGATCGAATTTCGGGCCGACCAACCGGGTACCTATCGCGGACAATGCGCCGAATTCTGCGGCCTGGAGCACGCATTGATGGCTCTCGACGTCGTCGCCGAGTCGCCTGCCCGATACGACGCGTGGGTCAGGCATCAGCGGGCGGTCGCGCCGCAGCCTGTCAACGGCCTTCAGGCGCAAGGTGAGCACCTCTTTACCGCCGGCGCCTGCGCCGGTTGTCATACGGTGCGAGGCACGTCCGCCCGCGGCGTCCTCGGGCCCGATCTCACGCACGTCATGAGCCGGCCGATGCTGGCGGCCGGAACATTTGAGAACACCCCTGCGAACATGGAGTCCTGGATCAAGGCACCGGGCAGCATGAAGCCCGGCACGACGATGCCCGCGAGCCAGTTTTCGGCGCAGGAACTTAAAGCCCTCGTCGCATGGCTCGGAACCCTCCAATGAGCGACCGTCATTCCTCGGACCGGCGTCCACAACATCTGGTGGACGGCCCCGCCGCCGGGGCGCGGGTCGTCGAAGCCCTGGCGCGCGCATGGAGCGATCCGCCCGGTTGGTTCGGCTGGCTCTGCGCGATCAACCACAAGACCATCGCCCGAAGATTCGTGATCACGACATTCGTCTTTTTTCTGCTGGGCGGCACGCTAGCACTGGCGATGCGGTTGCAACTCGCGCAGCCCGGCAATCGCCTGGTCGGCCCGGAAATGTACAACCAGCTCTTCACAATTCATGGCACGACGATGATGTTCCTGTTCGCCGTGCCGATCATGCAGGCCGTTGCCACATGGCTCGTGCCGCTGATGATTGGCGCGCGCAGCGTCGCGTTTCCACGGATGAACGCGTACGCATACTGGGTTTTCGTGTTCGGCGGACTGACGCTGTATGTTGCGTTTTTGCTGGGCGCGGGTCCCGACGCGGGCTGGTTCAGCTATGTGCCACTGGCAGGCCCCGACTATTCGACCGGCAAGGGCGTCGACATCTGGGCGCAGATGATCACCTTCACCGAGCTCTCGGCCCTGCTTGAAGCGGTCGTGCTTATTACGACAATCTTCAAGCTGCGCGCACCGGGCATGTCGCTCAATCGGATGCCGCTATTCGTGTGGGCCACGCTTGTCACGCAATTCATGGTGCTGTTCGCGATGCCGGCGGTGATGCTCGGCAGCACCGCGCTGATTCTCGACAGGCTGGTCGGCACGCACTTCTACAACGCGGCGCGCGGCGGCGATGTGCTGTTGTGGCAGCACCTGTTCTGGTTCTTCGGCCATCCCGAGGTGTACCTGATTTTTATTCCACCGCTTGGAATCCTTTCGTCGATCATTCCAGTCTTTGCCCGCCGCCCCATTTTCGGCTACCCCGCGATGGTGCTCGCACTGATCATGACGGCGTTCCTCGCCTTCGGGCTATGGGTGCATCACATGTTCGCGACGAGCATTCCGGCACTCGGCAAGAGCTTCTTTACCGCCGCAAGTCTAATGATCGCGATCCCCTCAGGCGTGCAGATCTTCTGCTGGCTCGCGACCCTCTGGACCGGCCGCCTCAATCTGAAGACGCCGCTATGGTTCACGCTGGGGTTCTTCTTCATCCTCGTCCTCGGCGGCATGACCGGTGTGATGCTGAGTTCTGTCTCGCTCGATCTGCAGGTTCACGATACGTACTTCGTGGTTGCGCATCTGCATTATGTGCTGCTGGGCGGCGCAGTTTTTCCGCTATTCGGTGCGTTCTACTACTGGTTTCCCAAAGCGACCGGCCGCTTGATGAGTGAAACGCTGGGACGCATACAGTTCTGGCTGTTCTTCATCGGCTTCAATGTCACTTTCTTTCCGATGCATCTGCTGGGTCTGCACGGCATGCCGCGCCGTGTATGGACTTATCCGCACGGTATGGGCTGGGACAGCATGAATATGACGGCCACCATCGGCGCATGGACGCTCGGCTTAAGCGTGCTGATTTTCGTCGTCAATGTGATACGCAGCTACCGGTATGGTGAGCCTGCGGGCTCCGATCCCTGGGGGGCGGGCACACTCGAGTGGAGCACGACAAGTCCACCGCCGCCACACAATTTCGATGCTCTCCCCGTCGTCCACGGGCGCGATCCGCTTTGGGAACCAGGGGCGCAACCGGCCTATGTCAGCGGGCTTGCAGCCGAGTCGCGGGAAGTGCTGTCGACGACCGCGCTCGATGCGCTGCCCGATCTGCGTTTGCTCTTTCCGTCACCATCCATCTGGCCGTTCATCAGTGCGGTGGCAACCACCGTATTATTCATCGGCTCGATCTTTTCGCCGTGGGCGGTAGTGTGGGGATCGGTGCCGGTCGCGGTCGCGTTGATCGGCTGGTTCTGGCCGACCCGCGCCCAGAACCGGCGAGCGGTCCAACTGGAGCAACGGCCGTGACGGAGCTTCGCAGGGTTCCTCAGCAAGCGGCATCCGACGGCAATGGCGCGTCCCCCGCGTTGATGCTCGATGTGCGCCACTTGCCGAGCTTCGGCTTCGGACATCGCAGCCTGATGTGGTGGAGCACCGTGTGCCTGATGCTGATCGAGGGCACGGTGTTCGCCATCGCCGCAATGACGTATTTCTACCTTCGCAGCCTGACCGTGCACTGGCCGCTCAACGCCGCGCCGCCGGCGCTCCTGTGGGGAAGCGCGAACACCGCGGTGCTGATGCTGAGCATGTGGCCAAATCAGCTTGCCAAACGCGCAGCCGACCGCCAGGATCGCGTCCGCTCGCGGCTATGGCTATCGGTGTGCCTGTTATTCGCCGTGGTGTTTCTGGTGCTGCGGGGCTTCGAATTCGCCGCACTGAACGTGAGCTGGTACGCCAACGCGTACGGCTCTGTCGTATGGCTGCTGCTCGGCCTGCATACGACCCACCTCATCACGGACACGGTGGATACCGCCGTGCTCGCGGTATTGTTATTTACCGGACCCTTTGAAGGAAAACGGTTTGTCGATGTGAGCGAGAACGCGCTGTACTGGTATTTCGTCGTGCTCAGCTGGTTACCGATCTACGCAGTGCTTTATCTCGCCCCACGGTTGTGATGGAGGTCGCTATGCGAACCTGGCTCGCGCTGCTTGGTGCGCCCTCGGCTGTACTGGCTGCGCTGAGCGCCGACTATGCACTGGTCACGCCGGCGTGTGCATGGCGCACGCTTTTGCCACTCGGCAGCGTGACCGGCACCGCCCTGCTGTTTTCGGTGGTTGCAACACTGCTTGCCTGGCAGCGCTGGCGCGAAGCCGGCGTGACCGCACCGGCGAGCGCGCCCGCCTTGCCGGCACGGCCCGCGATGCTGGCGTGCGCGGCAACGTGGGTCGGCATGATCTCGACTCTTTCACTCGTGGCAATGTGGATTCCGCAATGGCTGCTCTCCCCCTGCGTGCAGTGAGCATCCCGACGAACTGTCAGCGAGCGTTCGCGCTCCTGCTCGCCGCGACCTTCGTTCCGATTTTCGTGCAAGCGCACGTGCTGAGCGCCACCGAAGGGAGCGCGCCCGCCGTGCTGCGCTGGACGTTCGAGCCGTGGATCGTCGCACTACTGGCCGTGAGTCTCGCCCTGTATGTAGCCGGCTACCTGCGTCTGCGCACACGCAGCAAACGTAGCCGCGGTATTCGCGCCCGTCAGCTTGCCGCCTTCTTACTCGGATGGCTCACGCTGGTAGCCGCGCTCGATTCGCCGCTCGATGCGCTGAGCGCCGCGCTCTTCTCGGCGCATATGATCCAGCACGAATTGATGATGCTCGTCGCCGCACCGCTTCTGGTACTCGGTCGGCCGCTCCCCGTCTGGCTCTGGGCATTTCCGCCGCCAGCACGGCGTGCGATAGCCGCCGCGGTATGCGCGCAACCGTTGCGCGGCCTCTGGAAGATGCTGCGTTTACCGGTCGTAGCGTGGCTGCTGCATGCGACCGCGCTGTGGGCGTGGCATATGCCGCGGCTCTTCGATGCGGCGCTGGCCTCGCCGGGCATTCACACCCTTCAGCACGCCAGCTTTCTGCTGAGTGCGCTGCTGTTCTGGTGGGTCGTCTTTGGCGAAGGCGCCCGCCGCCATCAAAGCGGCTACGCGATGTTGTCACTGTTCACGACCATGGTGCACACCGGCGCCCTTGGCGCGTTGCTGACGCTCGCGCCCGGGCTCTGGTATCCCGCGTATATGGGACCCACATCGGCGCTCGGTTTCGATCCGCTGCAGGATCAGCAACTTGGCGGGCTCGTCATGTGGGTGCCGGGCGGTCTCGCGTATCTGATTGCGGCGCTCGCAACCGGCGCTCGCTGGCTGCTGCATCGTGCGCCTGGCACACTTATGCCGGACGCGCTCGCCGCGCCCCGGGACGGTACTTGATGATGCGGCGCTCCAAACTAACAACGATGGCGAGCGCGGCGGCCCTCTTCGTGGTGCTTGCGCCATGCGTTTGGTGTCAGCCGTCGGGCGCGGTGGATGCCGCGCTCGTCGCGCGCGGCGAATACCTCGCGAAAGCCGCCGATTGCGCGGGATGCCACACAGCCGTCGGCGGTCCTGCGTATGGAGGCGGCCTCGGCCTCACTTCACCGTTCGGCACCATCATGAGCAGCAACATCACGCCGGATCGCCACTATGGGATCGGCGCATACAGCTATCAGGATTTTGAGCGGTCCGTGCGCGAGGGTATATCACCTGGTAACAAGCGGCTCTACCCGGCCATGCCGTATGCTTCGTTTTCGAAAATGTCCGCCGATGACATGCGCGCGCTTTACGCGTACTTCATGCACGGCGTGAAACCCGTCTCACACCCCGCGCCACCCACCAAGATTCCTTTTCCGTTCAATCAGCGCTGGGTGCTCTATTTCTGGCAACTCGCGTTCGCACCGAAAGAGCCCTACCAGCCGAAGCCAGGACGCGACGCCCACTGGAACCGTGGTGCCCTCCTCGTTCAAGGTCCCGGCCATTGCGGCGCATGCCATACGCCTCGCGGCCTCGGTTTCCAGGAGCGGGGCTACGACGAATCGTCGCCTACGTATCTGACTGGCGGCGTTAACGACAACTGGTTTGCGCCAAACCTTACGGGCGACCCGGGCTCGGGGCTCGGACGCATCGGCGAAAGCGATCTCGCTGCTTTTCTGAAGACGGGCCACGGCGCGGGGCTGGTGGCATTTGGCTCAATGGTCGAGCAGGTCGAAGACAGCACACAATATCTGACCGATGAAGATGCGCTGGCTATGGCGCATTATCTGAAGTCGCTGCCGGCGCAAAAACTGTCGGGACGCTACGATCCGGTCGCACAACCGGACTTACCTACGCGCAATGGCAATCGCGTCGACGCGCCGCAATCGGTTGGTGCGCGGGTCTATAGCTCGTTCTGCGCCCAGTGCCACGGCGTGGAAGGCGCGGGCGTGCCCAACGTGTTTCCGCGGCTCGCGGGCAATCCGGCAGTGATCACGGAGGACACGACCTCGCTGATCCGCCTGTTGGTGGAAGGCGGCAACAGCCCGGCGACCATCAGTGGACCTCCGCGGCAGTCGATGCCCGGCTTTTCTCAAACGCTAACGAACGCGCAGATGGCGTCTGCACTCTCGTGGATTCGTGCTTCATGGGGTAACGACGCCCGGCCGGTTACCGCAAATGACATCCAGTCGCTGCGTGAGAAACTGCACAAATGACGCGGCGGATGAAGGCGGTACGGGAAGTGCGCCAACCGGCGGGACCGACTTGCGTCAGGCGTCACGAATACCAGCCCTGCGCTGATACCTCGGGGACCGGCCATCAAGACGTTTCTTGAAACAGTACGAATCCGTCTTGTTCAGCTACGGTCCATAGGCGGAATTTGACGGGACCCATGCTTCCCGTACAGTTCGACGGTGCGGCGACTGTTCACGTGTCTGCCGAGCCACAGCGCCAACCCAGGCTGTCCTGCGTGATTTTCCAGGTTGCGCGAGAATCGCGCTGCCCACGCCATCGACAGCATCGGCGCCAGGCCAGCACAACAACACCTCAAGGCAATACCCTCGCCTCGCGGACCGAATGCGCCACATCCGAGCGGCATCCCGCAACCCGTTCTCACCGCGAGAAGGCGCGCGCTCCAGTGCCACGTCCAGAACTGAAGAGCGGCTCTGTCCGCCACTTCCGGTGAAAAATCCAAGCGTGGCGCTCAATCGGTCCAGCAGCGTCCGCGCGTCGGTCGAGCACGGGTCCTCGCGGTTGATAAGGATTGTCGAAAACATCATGGGGCCTCGCCTACTTTTCCATCGCATGCGAAGGAGAGTCAGCAAGCAGTTTCTTGCCACGCACTGGTGCCGCTGGCGACGCGGCGAAAAAAAGGCTCGCCGACTGGCGAGCCAAACGAACAACAACCATGGCCTCCCCGGAGGCACAGCCATATCAGCATTCCCCGTGCCGGCGCACCCGCGAAAGCGCGGAAAGGAGCGCGTTTCCTCCAACGCAGTGGCGCTCCTGCACTCGAGCCGCAGCGACAGCTACGACGCCCAGGCACCGGCCGCGATGCAAGAGCACCGTGCGGTCGCGAAATCATGCGGGCGGGCCAGGTTTAACGTGCCGCGCGGCAATTGCACGGCGAGCCACACCATGCACTATTTTCGCCAACTTCGCAGATCGCCTCTGCGCGCAGGCCGGTCCGGCGCTCCTGCGTTAACGAGGCGATGGTCACGGACCGAGTCCGACGCGCAGGTATGGGAAATGCGCCATCTAGCGCAACCGCGCCTGCCGGCCGTCAGGCGCGCCGGCGCGTCATTCTGGAGAACTGTCATGCCCGATACAAATTCATCGATGTCGCCCACCATCACTTCGATGATCCGTCTGGACCATATGCATGTGCTCGCTGCGTTCCATCGCTATCACGCTGGCAGCCCCTGGTGGCGCAAACGCGCCATTGTCAATTCCGCCTGTGCCGCGCTGGAGATTCACGCGCAGCTGGAGGAAGAGGTCTTCTACCCAGCACTGGCCGGCGTACTCAATGAAGACGAAACGCTCGGTAAAAGCCGCCCTGAACATGACGAAATGCGCGCCACCATTAACAAGCTGCGCGCGACGGGCCCTGAAGATGCTGCCTACGACGCCCTGTTTCACGAACTGATGCGCGAGGTCATGCATCACATAGCCGACGAAGAAACGGTTCTACTGCCTGCAGCCGAGCGCGCGTTGAAGAGCCAGTTGCGCCCCCTGGGCGCGCGCATGACACGGCGCCGACTTCAACTTGTGGGCGAGCGTCCGCGCGAGATTGCCGTGAACACAGCTGGTACATTCCCGATCGCCACGCTCCTGCTCGGGTCATTGCTGGTGCTAGGCGTCACGCATTGCCTGCCGAAATCGAGAAAAACGCGCTACGGGAGTAAAAGCATTTGATAAGGCGAATTGGCCGGCCTATTCGGCCGGCCAATTTCTCTCACACAGCCGGCTGCCTGCCTGGCTTGTCGACGATTTTCACTGGAATGGACTTCGCGGCGGGCACCTTGCTCTCCTCTGCGCAATGCCACAGCGGCAGTAGGGGGTTGCATTCCGGGTAATAGGCGGCAATGCATCCTCGGGGGATGTCGTAGGCCATCACAGTCAGGCCGCTGACGCGCCGGTCAACGCCATCATTCGCGATGGTCTCCAAGCCGATCATGTCGCCCTCCGAAAGACTGCTCGCGGCGATATCGTCTTTATTCATCAGCACGACCATCCGGTTTCCTTTCACGCCGCGAAAGCGATCGTCGAGGCTGTAAATAGTGGTATTGAACTGACTGTCCGAGCGCAATGTCATGAGCCGCAGCGCGTCTGTTCCCCGCTCGGGCATATCGGGATCCTCGCCGAGCTCTTTCGGCACGAGGAATTCCGCCCTGCCGCTCTTTGTTTGCCATTGTCGCTCGCGTGCGGGAAGAGGCTTTGGAAATCCGCCAGGCGTCCACATGCGCCGACTGAAATCATGAAATATCTCTGGGTACGTTTTTGCAATTTCATCGCGCACGACAGAGTAGTCGTCTCGCCAGGCATTCCAATCGACCGCGAAGCGGTCTTCCAGCGTCGCCTTCGCAATGCCCGCGAGGATGAAGGGTTCGGAGCGGATATTCTCGCTGGGCGGCTCCGCCACGCCGTGAGAGCCGTGCACGCACGCCGTGCTGTCTTCCATTGAAACCGCCTGATCACCGCTTGCCTGCCGGTCGATCTCGATGCGGCTCAGGCACGGCAGGATGTAAGAGATCTCACCGTGTATGAGTTGGCTGCGATTGAGCTTTGTCGCCACGTTCACGTTCAATCGCAGACTCCGCCATGCCGGCTCGATACGATTCCGGTCAGGCCCGGAACGTACGAGATTGCCTCCCAGATTGAAAACGGCCTTGACCTCTCCTTTGATCATCGCTTCGAACGCCTCGACGGTATTAAGGCCTTTTGTGCGCGGCGGCTCAAAGGAGAACTGACTGGCCAGCTTATCGAGAGGTGCCAGTTCGGGTTTCTCTGTAATGCCAACGGTACGCTGCCCCTGCACGTTGGAGTGCCCACGCACAGGCGAAGGCCCGGCACCCGGCTTGCCGATATTGCCTCGCAGAAAGAGCAGGTTGCACACCATACGGACATTCTGCACGCCGAGCCTGTGCTGGGTCAGTCCCATACCGTAATGGATCATGACTGCATCCGCCTTCATGTACTCGTCGGCCGCGGCTTCTATCGCCTCGCGCGTCAGCCCACTGACTTTTTCGATGTCCGTCCACGACGCCTCGCGCGCGCAGTTCGCAAATGCATCGTAGCCGGCTGTGTGATCGCGGATGAAAGCAATGTCAATCGTGCGCGGCCGGCCTTGCTCGGCGGCCAGATCGTCGGCTGCAATCACGGCCTTGCAGATGCCGAGAATCGCCGCAGTGTCGCCGCCCGTCTTCACCTGGTGATACTGCGTGCTGATCCGCGTGTTCGCCGGCGTGAGCATCTGCGCGGGTGACTGCGGATTGGCGAACCGTATGAGCCCGGGCTCGCGAAGGGGATTGAACGTGATAATCGGCACGCCGCGTTTGCGCGCGTCCTGCAACTGGTGAAGCATGCGCGGACTATTGGTGCCGACGTTCTGGCCGAAAAAGAACATCAGATCCGTCTTTTCGAAGTCATCGAGCGTAATGGTTCCTACGCCCACCCCGATAGCTTCCTTCAGCCCGACGCTGGTGCTTTCGTGGCACATATTCGAACTGTCGGGGAGATTGTTCGTGCCGTACATGCGCGCGAACAGCTGATACATGTACGACGTTTCGAGCGACGCGCGGCCAGAAGCATAGAACACCACACTGTTGGGGGCCAGGCCATTCAATTCGCGGCCGATTTCATCGAACGCCTGCTGCCAGTCGACTTCGACGTATTTATCGGTGATGTGATCGTAGCGCAACGGAGCAGTGAGCCGCCCCGCTTCTTCCAGGTCGTGGTCATGCCAGGACAATAGTTCCTTCACGGTATGCAGGCGGAAGAACTCCGGAGTCGTCCGCTTCGACGTCAGGTCCCACGCCGTTGCCTTGGCTCCGCTTTCGCAAAATTCGAAAACATGCGGGTCCGCTGGCTTGGCCCACGAACAGCTTACGCACATGAATCCGTCGGGCTTATTCTGCCTTGCGAGCACCGCGCTGCCTTTCGCGCCGACGTGCTCCCGCGCCAGAATCGTCGTCACCGCCTTCAGCGATCCCCACCCTCCGGATGCGTAAGGATAGGATGGTGTTGCGTCCTTTTCTTTCATCACTGTCTCCCAGCGAATACCGATGGAAGAGATCCGCACAAAGCATACCTGCGGGCAGAGCGCATCGTCGCCTGAACTTACAGAGCGAAAGACCTCGGTGTGCGAATTTGCCGGCTGTCGCGGCACCGCCTGTCCCTAACAGGTGCGTTTTTTCGAGCAGGATGCACGTGGGCTGTGGCCAACTCGGTCCGCAAATCTGAGCATCGGGCGCGGCCGGACGCGATGAGACCGCTCCGCGAACCAATGCAGACGTCGGGCGACCGCCGACCTCCGGTCTCCAGGCACGCGGTCAAAGATCAGCGAGACCGGACGCGGGGGGCAGCGGACGCACCATGCAGCCTCCCAAATCCCGACGATCCGGGGGCCAGCTCGTCAAACCCGTCTTCTGACTACTCACGAGGTCATTTGCGAAACGGCCGCGTATCCCCGTTCTTCCGGGCGCGGCCGGCGCCTGTTTTAATTGCTGATGGGACTGCGAATGGCCGAGGCCGCTGCTTCCGCCCGCTCGCGGAACGGACGTTGCTGGTGGAGCAGACGGAACCCGATATCCGGCCGCACGCTTCGTACGCTAGTCGGCCACTACCCTTCTGGAGAGTCACATGAGAGCACTTCGCTGGCACGGCAAGCACGACATTCGCTGCGACACGGTTGCCGATCCTGTAATCGAGGAAGGACGCGACGCCATTGTCAAGGTGTCGACCTGCGCGATCTGCGGGTCGGACCTGCACCTGTTCGACGGTTTCATGCCGACCATGGAAAGCGGCGACATCATGGGACACGAATTCATGGGCGAGGTTGTCGAAGTCGGCAAGGACAACACGAAGCTCAAGGTTGGCGATCGTGTCGTCGTACCCTTCACCATCTTTTGCGGCGAATGCGAACAGTGCAAGCGAGGCAATTTTTCCGTTTGCGAGCGCAGCAATCGCAACAAGGAGAAGGCCGACAAGGTATTTGGCCATACGACCGCCGGCCTATTTGGATACTCGCATCTGACCGGCGGCTATCCGGGCGGCCAGGCGGAATACGTGCGCGTCCCGATGGCCGACACCACGCACGTAAAGATTCCGGACGGCCTGACCGACGAGCAGGTTCTCTTTCTCGGCGACATCTTCCCGACCGGGTGGCAAGCCGCTGTGAACTGCAACATCCAGCCCGAAGACACGGTCGCGATCTGGGGTGCAGGTCCGGTCGGTCAGATGGCAATTCGTAGCGCCATCCTGCTGGGCGCGAGGCTGGTTGTCGTGATCGACCGCGTGCCGGAACGACTCGCCATGGCGCGAGCCGGCGGCGCAATCACCGTCAATTTCGACGAGGAGAGTGTGCTCGAGCGCCTCAAGGATCTGACTAACGGAAAGGGCCCGGAAAAGTGCATCGATGCCGTGGGCATGGAGTCGCATGCAACCCGGTCGTTCGATGCCGTGTACGACCGCGTCAAGCAGGCGGTGATGCTTGAGACCGACCGTCCTCATGTGCTGCGCGAAATGATCTACGTTTGCCGCCCTGCGGGAACGCTTTCTGTGCCGGGTGTCTATGGCGGTCTGATCGACAAGATCCCGTTCGGCGCGTCGATGAATAAGGGCCTCACCTGGAAAATGGGTCAAACCCATGTCAATCGATGGACCGACGATTTGCTCAAGCGGATTCAGGAAGGCCAGATAGACCCCTCCTTTGTCATCACGCATACCGTATCGCTGGAAGATGGACCCGGCATGTACAAGACATTCCGCGACAAGGAAGACGGCTGCATCAAGGTCGTGCTGAAACCTTGATGACGCCCTCATGCCGCCGCAATGAGATCAGCACCTCAGGCGGCGATGCGCAGCTTGCCAGACAAACGGGTGCCCCCACATGAAGCTAGACTCAAATCAATCAATGGCGGCTGAGCTGTCGCCATAGCGGCCGCATCGCATGCATCAGTTCTTCGAGGCTCGACCCTTGCAGCGAGGCTGCCCCGGGCAGGCCCGGCTTCCACTTTTTTGCCAACTCTGGAGGGGTCATCGGGAGCTTTTTTTGGGAACCATCTGTCGGCAACCTTCCGGTCGGATCAGCAGGCCAACCAACAGGCGTAGGCTCCCCTGCCACCGGCCGCTGGGGTGCCTGCGTCTCCGGCTCCCCGTGGCAGGTAAGCGCTGCCGCGCAAACACCCGCGTATGTGCCTCTGGTGGGCGCAGAGGAGATCCTCCGTGGAGCTCGCAGCAACAGGGGCAACGCTTGAAATGGCAAAAGCTTTCGTCATCGATGTCCTGAAAACTGCTCGATCTGGGCAGCAGCATTGAGACTCGAACGGGACTTGCTCCAGAGCTGTATAACGCGAGCGAGAAAGTGAGTGCGCGCACATGAACGTCTCGCTGCATAAGGAGACATGACAGAGCTGGAGCCGGACGGCGGCAAGGCGCCGGCAGATCCGGAAAACTGGACCGACCCTGGATTGGTCAACCGCAGCCAGGATGCGGAGGTCAGCGGCAAACGAGCAGCTGGCAGAAAGATGGGGTCGACGCTAGCGAGCACAATACGGCGCAACCGAACTGCACTCGGCGCGGCCCGCCATCGCCGCGAACTATGCTCATCTACCGGCCATCGGATTGCCGCGCGTCAGCGTGGAAAGTTGGCCTTCCCGCCATCGATCCGGACTATTTCCCATCATCGCGTGTCGAGTTTTGGCTGTTGGTGAGCGGGAAAAGGCCTAACGACAGCGCGGCGCGTCGACTAACAGCGATTAACAATGGCTGATCCGGTTTAATCCGACGTCGGGATCGCCCCGCCGGGGTCGACCTGCCCGCCAGAAACAAGCACGGGCCCCGACTGGAAGGTGTAGCACCATGGTTTCGCCAGGGCCCGGACCGCGCCTTGCTACTCCGTAAGCAGCGCGAGACCTCTTTCGCTAAACCCGGGGATACCCATGAATGTTCCAATGCAGGTCGTGTCATTCCTGTCATCGCGTGGGCTGAAACTCGCCACTGCCGAGTCCTGTACCGCGGGTCAGATTGCATCGTATCTTGCCAGCGTACCGGGAAGCGGCGCGTGCCTCGATGTCGGCTTTGTGAGCTACTCCCCTTCTGGAAAGGTGGGCTTTCTAGGTGTGAAGCAATCGACAATGGAACAGTTCGGGCTCACCAGTGAAGAAGTCGCGCGTGAGATGGCTGAGGGCGCTTTTCGACAGGAAGGCTGCTGCGCGGACGTTGTTGTCTCTAATACTGGCCTGGCGGACGCCGGTCCGTCAGGAGGACCGCCGCCGGGCACCCAGTGCTTTGCATGGGCGTTCCGCACCCGGCAGGGCGAGATACTTACTTTCACCGAGACACGGCGGTTCGCGGGCCGCAGAAACGACATCCGCTCAGGGGCCGCACTCTACGCTCTTGCCCGCATCGAGCATTACTTCAACGAAGTCGCCTCCGCAGGGCGGCGCATTTAGACGAGGTCCGCAACAGCCCGTCAACGCATGGTCGCCCAATATGCAATCGCCGGCGCCCGGGTCGGCGTGGTGATTAGCACTGGACACGCCGCCGAGTGCAGGGCCTTGGCGCTCACATTGGGTGCCGTAGATTATCTTGCTCACAAGAGCCTGACCGACATTCAATCGGGCGATCCCTCCGCTCGCGCGCCTTGTAGCGCTCGCTGGCCACATTCGCGGGGGACAATGGACTCAAAACTCGGTATCAGTTGCTGTTAAGCAGAGGTTACGATGTCTTCGGGCGAGGAGTTAGAGTTCGCTTTCCGCGGAACCAGTTTGAGCGGCGGACCGCGCCGCACGCGGCAGCTTTGCCAGAAAGACGTGATGCCGCTTCGAGAAGCCTTAGCGCGTGCCCACTCGCCCGAAGCCGCGCGGTTGGCCTTGCCGGGCGGCAGAATCTGATTTGTGGAATCTCTGACGACATACTGATTGTGGCATGATCCGGCTCGGGCTCCGGGCTCACCCAACGGTACGATTAAGTGCGTCGCTGGAATGCTCACATCGAGGCCGAGCAGGGCGGTGCCGATCCCGAGCGTCGTGCCGACCAGGCAGCTGCACAAATGGCAACAGAGCGGCTGGAATCGAACGTGACGCAACTCTCGCGCGCCAAGGCGTGATCCGGAGGCACCTCCCCTGAATAGGACGAAGGACGTTCAGCGCCAACGACCGTACGTGCGACTGAGAATCCGCCGGCGCAGGATACGGCGTTCGGTGGTCTCCGCTTTTGCATGTCCAGCGACGAGTGGTTCGTGGCCCGGCAAGCAATGGCAGACGACACATCCCATCGAAGTCGTTTCTCACTGTCCGGGACGCGTTTGCTCAGCAATTTTTCGGTTCATACGATTTGACGTTCTGCTCGAGACTCGGCTTCCGATCGTGAGCCGCAGCCGCGCAATGGTCATACGTTGATCCGCTGTCGTCCGGCGATCTGCTTGAGCCGTGTGTAGACAGTGCGCAACGTCCGAGGCCAGCGGCGCAAGGCGTACAAAGCGAGCTGTTTCGAACCAATTCGCGCCGCACGCCAGCTCGACTCGATGCAGTCCTCGAAGGCATCGCCGTGCTCATGCTCCAGATAGAAGATGGCCGACGTCAGATAGAACTTTGCGCGCCCACGGTTGACTGTGTCGCTCGCCATGCCGAGATCGGCCGCGATCTGGCAGGTCTGGATCATGTCGGCCATGTATTCCCTATGACGCTCGGGATTGTTGATTCGTGTCGAGGTCATGCCGGTCCGGTTGACACGGTAAAGGCCCCACTCTTCGTCCAGGTAGCAGCCTTGCCAGCCGAACACCACCTGGAGCAGGTGGGCCACATCACAGACTGATTTCAGACCTACGTCAACGGGGCTGCGATGACGCAGATGGGCCCGATACATCTCCGAGCTATGAAAAAAGTACGGCCCGTTCTTGATGAGGAATTCGGCGTCGAACGTTGCGGGCTTATTTTGGGGTAGTGGATACGGCACAGACTCCAACGTATCCTGATCCACCGTGCGCATCCTATGGACCACGAGACCGCATTCAGGATGCTCTCTTAAGAAATCGAGTTGGCGCTGCAGCTTGCCAGGAAGCATGACATCGTCGCCGTCGATGTTCGCGATGTATTCGCCCTTCGCCATCGCGACGGTGTCAGCGAAGTTCGCTGCGAAGCCGACGTTGGCGTCGTGCGAGATGACCTTGATCACATCCGGATAGCGCGATCGAAACGACTCGATGACGTCGAGGGAGTTGTCAGGCGAATTGTCATCGCCCACGATCACCTCGAATGGCACATCGAGCTTCTGGTCGAGTACGCTTTGGAGGCACGGACCGACATACTCGCCTTGTCGGTAGCAGAGCACGATGACCGACAGTACGGGCGTGGCTTGCTCCTGGACCGGAGGGTAAAGGTTAGTATCCATGCTGTTGTCTCAGTTGAGGACCAGCCGCCCGGCCAGGTGGCGAGCCTTTCGTTGAATAATCGGCGAGACCGCGATGGTCAATGCGGCCATAGCGAGCCACGCTCCTGATAGAACAAAGAACAGACCAATACGCGAACAGCTTGTGAGATCCGCGAAACTCAACAACAGTCCGACGGGGGTGAGCGCAGCGATACGCGCAGCGAGGCCGCGATACCAACTGGCGTTGATACCGGGGATAAACTTTCGATGTATGATCGCAACCCAGCCGAACATGAGCAGAAAGTTCATTCCCGCCCACGCATAGGCAGCGCCGACCGCACCGAGATGAATGCCGCCAAATAGGACCGCGGGCGCTAAGAGAATGAAAAAAAGCCCATATTGCCCTTCCAGTGCAGTAACAAATCCCCTTTTGCGTCCTGCACGAAGAACGCTCGCGAGGCAAGGGCGAACACACATTTCCGTCCGCGCCGGTAGTCAGCCGTGGGATGAACGCCTGTTGAATTGGATTGGCCAGCAACAAGATTCCGCTCGCCAACAGAGTCGCCAGGCTGAACACCGCAAAATCCGCCAGCGGCAACATCTTCGCAGGGGCGATCTTGTCGATCTGTGCGGTGCAGGTCCAGATCATCGTCGCCAATGCAATCGACAGTGACAGCTTCGCGCGCGATGACAGTACCCTCCATGAAAAACGTGCCGACACAAACGGTATGTCGAAGGTACGGCCGAGCAGTGTCCGCATCGCGGCTGCTTCTACGACAATCGCCAAAAGTTGCCAAACGAAAAAGAACTCGATACGCGGCCCGATCATGATGATTGGCATAACGAGCACAACGCGTAGCACGGCAAAGGTGATGACAATTCCGGCGAGTGCAACCTGTCGATCGATGCCGACCACACCCCCACGGTATATCGCACCGAGCCACCGCGCTATGGCAGTCAGCATCATCAGCACAAATGCCGTACGAATCACACTCGGAGGCAGCGTGGAGGCATTCAACCATCGTTCGGCGAAATAAGGCGCGATGAAGATCGACCAGACGAACAGGATGGCGCTGGTAGCGAGAATCATCTTTTCCAACAGCAGTCCCACTTCTGCTTTCGAGCCGGTACCGGCGCGGACTGCCTAGCTCGCGGCATAACGTTGGTGAAAGTCCGAAGTGAAGAACGAGGACCCATCCGAGAAGCACGGCGTTGATGGCAATCAGCCCATATGCTTCTACGCCGAGATGAAGCACGTATATCGACACCATGACGATACCCAGCGATACGGTCACCATCTGGCCAACGAAATTCGTAGGAAGCCTTCGTCTCAACATCTCGATCTGCCAGTAAATAGAGTAAAGACTGCGGGTGCCGGCTCAGGCGCCACGAGCCTCAAACTGAATTTCTCGCTGGTGTCAATTCGCCCCGAACTTGTCTTACGGCGAGCGCGTGACCTGTCAAGCGACCGAACGATTCCACTATGATTCCGGCCGGCCGTCATCGGAATGACGATTAAGGTTGGCCACATACGTATCGGCGATTCGAAAAATCACCTTTTTGAAACACGACGTATTGCCGGGGTACTTGATGCGGTCTATATCGCGAGTATCGGAAAACGTTCCTTAACCCGGTGTACAGACCGCGCGGATGAACACTTGTACACGACTGGCAAGCGATAGTCCCCGTCGCGATCCGTGCGTTGAAGCGTACCTGTCCAGCTTCACATGAAATGTGCGGCGGCGCACGTTCTGCAAGTTATGTGTCAGGTATCCATGGAAACCGCAAGCAACTTCATTTCGTTGAAACGCGAGCGGCCAACGGGTTAGCCATGCCATCATTCAGAACGTTGAGCAGATGCTGGCCATACGCGTTCTTGGCAAGCGGTTTCGCCGGTTGAAGCACCTCCTTGTCGATGAAATGTCGGCCGAACGCATCTCCTCCGGGCACGCCACCACCAAACCCTGACGCTTTTGCAGCCTTTCGTTGAAAGTGGCTGCCTTGGTCAGCGACGCGTGTGCCTGTGTCAAGCCAGGCGTAACCGCGGCCCATGATTTCAACTTCGAACTGCGAGTGCTTGAGCAGCGCGGGCGCGCGGACCACCTCGGATTTGTGTTTCATACTTAATTCGACCTTCCAATGTCCGCCCTTAATGGAATCCGTCCTGGAGCGCAATGCCCGCAATCTCCGTTGAGGAAATGATGAACTACGAACGATCGAGAAATCGATAGTCTGGCGGATCAGGGTGAACGGGGCAGCCGCGGCATTGCCTTAGCTGTGTTCGCAGGTCAAAGGCATCAGCTGCGTTTTCCTTCGCCTCGTGTCTGTTTTCCTGAAGATCTGTGATCCGTTGCTTCCTGTCGGGAAGCGTTCGACCTCAAGCCGCCCCCAGGGATAACGGCCTATCGTCCAGCAGACGGGGTGCCCTCCAACGGCAAGCACGCGCGCATAGTTCGCGGCCGCCGACTGATCCGTTTCTGATCGGTTCCTGAACTGTTCGTCAATCGCCTCACGATCGGAGCCCAGACGCGTTCCTGAACACACTGGCGAGTCAATCGGGCTTCTTCAGTCCGCTCGGATTCTCAGGTCCACCGCGCATCACCCCCTGATCAGTCGGCGCGCTCGCCCCGCGGTTATCAGGCGCCGTCTCGCGTCGTCCGGAGGCCGCGGACGCAGAATTGGGCGCGCGGATTGCGCCAGGCACGCGCGGTCGATCGTCACGCTGAGGCGCCTCCGCGACGCTAGCGCCTCGCATCCCCGCCCCCCAGCGGGGCGCCCCTCCACCACTCGCTCCCGCCTCGCGGGCCGCACCTGTATTCTGCGCAGATCCAGTCGCCGCAAAGATCGACATCAGCGCGGCAGCTGCAAGGCTTTTAAAGAGGACTTCCATTTCCGTCTCCATCGCCAGGTGCACGCATCCGTCGGTGCGCGCGTTAACTCGACAAACCGCTGCTGACACGCCGAAGGCTTCTTCCGGGAAGGCGGACGGGCTCCGCCGAATCCTCACCGGTCTGATGTGATGATCGGCGCGACTGGGCTCAAGGGCAGGCATCATGAGCAGAGCGAACGCCACCCCGTGTCTTACGCGCGTCGAGGGCTCGATGAAATCTGAAGTGCGGTACGCGGCCCGTGGGGCGTCACAAAGACACTCACTCGAGCACGTCTTCACCGGAAGGTCGCCTCCATCTGGAAGTTGCACCCCGAGGCGGCCTGCACGAGGCAGGCCATGCTACGCGCTTTGCTGGGGGTGCTTTCATGTTAGATCCGCTCAACGACGGGGCCAGCATTTGTGTTACTTCCGACGAAATTGCGATAGAAAGCTCACTCTGGAGCGACGCCCTTGCCAGTGCGTGCGTCAGCGAATTATCAGGTTGAGCCCGACTTTTGCGCAGCATCTGGCACGCCGTCCCGCTGCCGAACCAGCGCATTACATAGAGGCGTGGTTCTCGACTTTCATGCCGGCGCATTTGTCCGTGCGGCCTGATCGCACTCATTCGAGGAGCAGACAATGGAAACGACGAAAGCAGAAGGAACACTACGGGAGGTTGCTGGCGACGTTCAGCAAGCCGCCGGGGATCTGCTGGGCAATGCCGGCGCACAGGTTAGCGGAACAGCGAAAGAGTTGAGCGGCAAAGCTCAGCAACTCTATGCCGATTTTGTGGATGTCGTACGCGAGTCTACGGTGGAGCGACCGTTCGCGGCGCTGGCAATTGCCGCCGGGGTGGGCTTCATCCTTGGAGCGTTGCGCGCAGCGAATCGCTCAAGGCCCGATAACGGCCGAAGCGACTCGATAGACCGGGAGTAAGGCTACTCGCGTCTTGCCCTCGACGCGGCCTGAAAGGTGTAGACGGCAAACACCTGGCGGGCCGCCCCGGCGTTTCCGCACCAAGCCAGTCCCGAGGAGTCCCGCAATGTCCATGCGTTCGAAAATCACGAAGTGGCGAAACGTCGGCAGATTCTGCGTCGAGCGAGCCACGGATTATGGTGAGCTCCTCGGCGTCGAACTTGAGGAGACCAGGAAATGTCTGGTCCGCGAGTTGAGCGCACTTGTTGCCCTGGCCGTCGCCGGCCTGTTCACACTTTCGTTTGTGTGCATTGCGATCATCGCGACGGCGTGGCGGACGCCTTACTTCCTTCCGGTGGTCTGGGGCATTGCCGTGATGTGGCTGGTTGTTTCCCTTGTCTCTCTGCTCTTCGTCCGCGCCCAGAAACCCGGACGTTCGCTTCATCTTCTGCAGGGGGAGCTCCGGAGCGATCTCGACACGTTGAAGGAGGCGCTAAAATGAACCGCGTAGCGACCAATAGTGAAGCCGAGACCGCAATCCTGCTGCGCATGGCGGAATCACGCACAGCACTGCTAGCGGCGAATAGCACTCCTCCATCGGTCCCGGCCGTACTCGGACAGACGCGGCCTCCTGCGGTCGGCGTGATCGCCTCGCTGGCCGACGCACCGCGCGTCACGCTGCTGCTGGCGTTGTGCGTCGGCGCCATCGTCCTCGGACCTCGCCGGACGATCGTTATAGCCAGCCGTTCGGGGATCACCGCGTGGCTGGGTGGCACCGTCCGGAAAGTCATTCTCAGATCTGTGTGAGTTGTACACGCAGGGGACCGTGCGGCCGGGACAGTCCAGATAGGTCAGACATTCGAACCGCTGCGACTCCTATCACGACCCCGGCTATTTGTTGGCCCGTTCAGAACCAGTCGCGCTGCAAATTCGCCCGCGATCCGCCGTGGCGGTCACGACAGGACTGCTGCTGCACGTCCTTCGAACAGGCGGGTGTTTTGAAGTCCGCGCGCAACTGTTTATCGCGGATGAGTCGAGGCGCAGGCGCTCGCCCGATTTCTCGCTGGCCGCCGACGCGTCGCGCTGGCTGCTGCCAGAACGACGCGCTGGCCGACCCCGGAAGACCACGACCCAGTCGCCGTCAAGTCTCCCGGATCCGGCGCGGCAGATTGCTCCGAAGGTTTCCGCACCCAGCGCTGCGTACAGTTCATTGCGCGCCTGATGCAGCCGTATCTGACGCGCCTTTGGCGTGCGAGTCACTCTGCGGCATGCGGGTGGGCGATTTCTTCGTGCTCGAACCTTTCGACGTGGAGGTCGTGCCGGTCGTCCCGCCGGTATCAGGCGTGCTCATGCCAGTGCCGCCTTGTCCGGCAGTGCCGCCTCCCCCTCCACCGGCTCCGCCGCCTCCAGCCCCTCCTGCTCCCTGTGCGAACACGACACCGGCGGACGTGAACAGAATTGCCGAACAAACTACCGCTTTCCTTGCTGCTTTCATGATTGCCTCCCTCATTGCTTTGACACCAGTGCAGCATTAACTTGCCGCTCTGGCAGCGCCCCAGGCCCAGTTTCTAGATATCGCTCTGCCGTGGCTCGTCGGCGTCGCGCGCAGCTGACCAGTAGGGATCCCGGTTGTAATACTGATGGACCGTAGTACCCCACGCGCCATCCGCCATTGACGGCCAGTGGTCCTTGTCAAAGCCCGGATCTTCCTTGATTCGCTGGGCAACGACGCTCACCCGAAAGCATTTCTCATCAGTATCGAGCGCCAGAGCGCTCCAGGGTATAGCGTGCAGGTTCGTGCCCATCCCGAGAAAGCCTCCTTCAGACAGCACGGCATATGCGACTCTGCCGCCGCGTACGTCAAGCATGATGTCGGAAATCTTGCCGACGTCTTCGCCGTCCGACGAAATCACCTTCGTGCCCTTGAGCGTCGACGCGGCCATCACATCCGGGCCGGGCCCGTCACCCACGCCGCCACCGACAATCTGCGCGCCGCTGCCGGACGCGCCACCCTGCGGATCCAATGTGCTCATGATGTACTCCGAAATATCAGGTTGAGAATTTCTACGCGCAACGACTATGCCCGCTCGTTACTCTCGCAGGGCTAAGCTCCCGGCCGCCCCTTCGCAAGGTGTGTTTTCGAAACTGCGGATGTACGCTTGGGGTCGGGCACAGTCCTGCTTCGTCGTTTCACACTCTCCCGTCGTACGCGTGAGCGTGGAAAGTCAGGCTCGCGCGTGCTCGAGCGGGAAGCACAGTGACCGTCAGCAAGGATTCGGGTTTGTTTGCCCTTCATAGGCTCTGCGACGCCCCTAGCTCGATGACCTGGTTGTGATTCTTGCACGCAGTTGAATGCTCATTTCGGCGCTCACCGGCTCCGGGGTCCGAGTTAGGAGTCGTGCCTGCTGCAGGTGAACCGACGTCGGCCCGGGACCTTTTTGCTTACGTCAATTGCCACGTGCCAGCAAGAGAGCACACCGTGCCGCCTTCACATAGCTCAAAAGTGCATGGATGAAATACGCCACACTGTAGACCACTCCAGGCGCCCCTCGGCTGGCCCCGCATTCCTCGGACGGACTTTCGGAATAGCGCTGTCGCCCTAGGCCATCGCACACCTGAGGAGCGATTCCGACGGCAATACCGCTCAGCATGTGTGTGCGTCAGACGGTGCCCGCTCCGTTCAGTGCACGCATCATATAGCTGCGAACGGCGGTCGTTCGGCGGTTCGTCGGCTGAAAGCAGGGTCACCGGCAGGCCAGACCACAGCTGGTTGTGGCGCAGCAGACGGCAGTCGGTGATGACGACGTCGGGCAATCGCTTAGCGACCGCTTCAGGACAATTGGGCTATTTGTTCAAACGCTCGATTTCGATGACCGGCGCAGCTTGCCGATTCCCGCACGGTTACCTGCTTTTCTGCTTGGCCCTTATCGGCCATCAGGCTTCGCGGGCATCACGGTGGAATAGGCATCAAACGGCACATTTCCTGGGGTGGGTGGGAGCCCCAGGATATCGCGTACCGGTTGCATGACCGGGCATGGCCGTTGCGGCTTGACGTCAAGTGCTGGGCTGGCCGCCGGAAGAACGCGAGATTCAATTTTTCGCCTGATGCCCGGCACCAGTCCATAAATTCCCAGCAGCGCTGATGATCGAAACCTGAGCTCACACGCGAGGCTTGATTGAAATCGCCAAGCGTAAAGGCCGTTTAATTTACGGGATGAAACCGATGGCTGGGGCAACACGATGTGGGCAGCGAGAAGCGTACGAAGGAAGCAATGCCACACGCCCGTCCCCTTCTCCTCGATCAGCAGACCTCGCGCATATCGGGGTCATGCCGTGCGCGCTCGTCTATATTGACCCGCAAGGCAAGGGAAGCGCCAACTGCACCCGTGTTGACCCATTCTGCTACGTAGAACAGGCCATAACGTTGAACCGGAGCCTGCTCGCTGCTGGCATGCCACAGCTCACCATTGTCACGAATGCTCGCCGCGAGATACAGCGCTTCCTTGTCACGGTCGATGAGCCGGCGCGCCCGAGGTTGCTCGATCTGGAACCGTCACTCACGCTGCCAAAAACGACCCCCTTCTATGCGGCCCACTTCAAGCTTGATCTTCTCGAACAGGTTGGCAAATGCGTGCCGGCTGGGGCGTTAGTTCTGCTTCTCGACACGGACATGGTCGCGTTGCGGCAGCTTGATCAGGACGTGTTGCGGCGCTGCTGCGGCAGTGGTGCGGGGGCATTCGACATATCCGACCAGGAGTTTTTCGCGTATGGAGCGGCGCGCGTCGTTTGCGATCTCGAAGCCGTAGCGGGAAAGCGCCTGAACAACCCGCGGTGGTTCGGTGGCGAGTGCCTTCTTGTTTCGGCGAGCTTCATCAAGATGCTAATGCCACTCGCGCGCGAATGCTTTGAACGTTACGTACTCGCAATGGACAGGCTGAATCATTACGGCGATGAGGCATTCATTTCTGCAGCGCTCAACCTTCTCGCCGACAACGGGCATCAGATCATCGACGTTGGGTCATATCAGTTGGTCGGTCGCCACTGGTCCGGAAATACTCACAGGGATCTTCGGTGGTTTAGACATTGTTCTCTCCTTCATTTGCCCGGCCGAAAGAAAATGCTCGAGCGCCAAGCCCGGATGATTAATTTCAAACCGAACCGTATCTGGCGACAAATAGTCAGCGCCCATATTCTCGCCTGCATTGCCATGCCGGCGAAACGCCTCTTGCGAGGAAAGTGGAATGCGTGACGCCGCCGCGCCGATGCGCCCCGTTGCGCCACCGGGCAGAAATACAAATCGAGGTGCTGCTTGTTGACAGCGAGCCGAATGCGCTCTCCCGGCTTACATGCATGCTGACGTCTCGCGGCAGGACAGTGATGCGGATGGTCGATGCAGCACAGGCGCTCATGGCAGCGAAGTCTACGCACCCGCCGGTAGAGGTGATGTAGATCATGCCGAGGGACCGCTAGGCGGTTTCCGCGCGATCGGATCCCTGCGCACCTCGGGCGCTCGTTCCAGACCGCGAGAGCCCGCAGTAAAAGCCATGGATTGACACGTCGTAGTCGCTGCGTTCGGAGGCAGGCAATCAGGGGATGGACCGTTTCTTATTCTTTCTGGCATATCACTTGCGCTGCCAGATGCGCACCGTCGGACTGGTCGCGGCGGCTGCGTTCTAACCATCCCGGGAAATAGTCATGAAACTTCTCGCTACTCCCGAAGGACTGCCGCGCCTCTCCTGGGGGCTCCGTGATCGCCGGCGTCATCCTGTCCTCGATTGTTTATCTCACCATGAGTGTGCTACGAACCGCGATCGGAGCCTCGCTGCTTTCTCCCTTGTCGCAGCCTAACTCGTTGCACAAGTTCGAGTTCGGCTCCGGCACATGGTCATTATCACAACGGTGCTTGCCGTTTTTGTCGGCTCCTATTTCGCTGGCCGGTGCGCCCCGTTCTCGGCTGGCTGCATAGTCTGCTTTCGTGGGCTGTCATGACCTTCCGCCCCTGAAAATGTACAGCAAGGCAACAGACAATACGCGCCGCGTGACTACACGACCCTGCTGCTGTAACGCCCAGCGGCCTCGCCCTCGACAAGGTCTTGCGACATCCTGCTCGGCAAGGCCGGCGCAACGGACCCGAAGCTCCTGCTGCCTTTGGACCTCATGTCGCCGTCACGGGGCGCGTCATCTGTCCGGATTCCGGAATCCGGTTTACACCAACGCCGGACTTCGTGTTTCCGGTCTACTGTTGGGCGGCAGGCGCGGGACGTCCAGACCGGTGACCCGGTGCGGGATGTGATAGGTGTTCCACGCCGGATCAGCCCGCGCTGACCTGACGCAACGCCGGTGGCTTTGCTACCTGCGCGAGCGCACTATGGATGTTCAGGTAGTGCTGCGCTTTTCAGCACAGATCCGGCCGAGGAAAGCCAGATATGCAGGCTGCGTTGGCACTTGCGGCGTCAGCAGATTTTCCGGCAGGCCGTGATAGATCGTGTCGAGCCAGTTCGCGTCCGGCAACCTGACTTCAGATAAGCCTCACCCTGATCGCGTCCACCCTGATACGCGACGTTGACCCCGCGTACCGCGGAACCCGACGACCAGATGCGAACGCGATCCGGGCCGGGGCATACCGCGTAGCGCTCAGATCTTCAGCCGTGTGACCTTGGTGCCTTCCAATGAGACACCGGCCATGAGGCCGGCATTGGTCAGCACGAAGGCCTCGACCGGCGCGGTCGCCGTTGACGTATCGATATTGCCGTTCGCCCCGACCTTGACAAGGGCGACCGTCGCGTCAACCCCCGCTGCCCACCCTTCGCTGTTGCGGAACCGGTCCAGCGCATCCTGCGTCATGAACAGGAAAATGATCGCCTTGGACTGCGCGCCGATCTGCAGGCCGAATGACCCGCCGGCCGTGCTGTAGTAGCCGGCCGTCTGGCCGCCGACGCGCAGTGCGCCTTCGCCATACTGGCCGCCGATCCAGAAGCCGGCCTGGATCACCGACGGGAAGACCAGCACCCCGCGGGCTTTCGCGACGAGTTCATGCGATCCATTGGCCGTCGAATACAGGCGCGCCAGTGTCGAATCGACATCGGCATTGATGGACTCACGTTTCCCAGCATTGCCAGCGGTACTGGACGCAGACTTCGGGGAAGTGGTCGTGCAGCCCGTAAGCCCGAATGTGCCCGCAGCGAGCGCCGCACTGGCGGTCAGAATGAACTGTCTCCTGCGCATGATTTTTCTCCCTGCTTCAAGACGAGATGTGATGCAGGTTCCGTCTTCAAGGCATCTGCCGCACTTCAATAGCTGGCCCGCCAAGCCATCTCAATCAACGCAGCGCGCGTGGCGGGTTATCCGCGCGTCCCACACAACCTTCCGACGATTGTGAGAAAAAGCTGCAACGGTGCCAACCTCTGAAGGCAGATGTCGCGTCCATCGCCGTGCTTCTGCACCGCACGTCCTATCCTTCCCACTCAATACGAAATGCCACGCGGCGAGGAGGTCAGGATCATGAACGACGAGCAGGATTAAATACATTCCGGGCCGCTTTCGGTTTATGCTTCCTGCAACCTCGCTCGTACAGTAAAAAAAGAGCAAAACCTGTTCCCGGCGAGGAGCCCCAGAATGGAGGCTTGAGGGCCGTGGTCACACGGGACCTGTTGCGTAATCGAGCCCACTGCGGGCACCCGCGGGGCAACACGAAAGCGCGGTAGCGACGTCGAACGCCAAACGCAAGACGTGACGCGCGAGATCCTGCGCTCGCGTCTGACGCGACGCGTAGCTCAGGTCCTCGTGGTCGATATTCACCAGGGTTTCGGCGACCGCGCATTCGCAATCACGGATGCCGGTCGCCTGGGAGATCATGTCCGCACGGGGCTTGGATCCAGGCGGCGATTTGTCCCAATCGTGCGTCCACCCGCGACTGGTCGCTCCGTGGGCGTCGGCGCTACACCTGGCGCGTCACCCTGCCCGTAGGCACCCTGCGTCCACTACCGTACAAACTGATCTGAGGGGGTCGCGATATGATGGTTTCGAAAGTTCATAGCAAGCACTCTGAACGAGCCGTTAAGGTCGGCGTCAGCTCCCGCCGACCTATTGCAAAATCTAGGAGGCGAGATGCTCAGGTTGACGCTGTGGGCCATATTGGCCGTGCCGGTTTTCCTGGTTGGCCAGCTTGTCGTACTTGCCCTGCTTCTCATCTTCATAACTCTGAGCTGCTTCAATAAATTCACCACACCGCACGTCAAGCGGATCTCTCGCGCCGCGAAGGAGTGACGCGGCGATGGGCTGCAGCGCCATTGGCGGCAGGGGCGACATGGCGCTGTAGTCTATCTGTGGTCTAGCGATTGAGCCGGCGGGATTCGAGTTGAATCACCAAGGCTAACGCCCAGCCAGCTTTGTTTCTCGATCCCTTCATGGGGCGCCCCCGCGTGCATCTGCCTGAACAGGCTCGCGTCGCAATTCGCGCAACCGCCCTATCTAATGCTCAATATACATGCGCCACTCGGGAAACTGCTCAAAGAAGCTTTGGCTCACGTATACCCGGTACAGGATGGGCGAGCCGGTGTCTGTTGCCGCTCCCGGCTCGCCGACAATCGTCGGACCCGGGTCGACTCCGCTGGTGCTTGCCCACGCCGTCAGATCGTCCGCAAAGTCGGGCGCTTCCTCGCGCGGGACGCGCAAATTGATCGGCTTCATAGTATTCCCGGCAAGATGGCGAAGGGCATCGGCCAGGGACATCATACAGAGAAGTGGCGCGGTGGCGCCACTCGATCACCAGCGAGCTAAAGTTTTCTGGGCGGCTGCCGAAATCGAGGCATGGATAACGACAACCGCATCCGCACCAGCAGCTTGCTGTACAACAGGGCAGTAGCACTTCAAATGACCGTCCGGGCCATCCGGCGCGCGCAGGGAAAGAACAATCCAGGGGACGTCACCCGCGGCACGCCCGCGTGGGAGGCTGTCGCAGAGGACTTTCTCCGCGATCTGCACAGGGCGATGGGTGGGCGATCCGGACGACCTGGACGAAGCTGGCTGACTGATTTAACGGGCCGGCCACCGCTGCGCCAATGCGTGCCAACCCGGCGTGCGCTGCGGCACACGATCACTGAGGATCCGGCGAGCGGCGAAAAAGCCCTTGAAGCACATCCGGGAGCTTCCAGACCGGACAGGCCGGCGGCACAGACCGTCGAAGCCAATCTGCCTGATATCCTGCGGGGTCTCCTCGAAAAGACGTTAGTCATCGCAATCATCAGGACACGCCGGAACTCGTCGTCTTGTGCCGCCTGGCGTACGAACCGGAAATCGTCGGCATGACACAGGCGCGTGTCGATCAGCACCACGCGGGGCTTCCAGTGTTCAAGCATCAGCGTTAGGTTTTCCATGGTGTATGGACTGGAGACATGGGTAACACGTGTGCGGAGACATGGGCAACACATGATCCGCTCATTCCTGCTGGTTCAGGTTGATGGTTCCGAAACGGTGATGCGCAAAAAACAGGTCGCAGCAGTTCTCTTCACCCATTACCCGCTTGGGGCGCCAAATGGCAAACTCTGTCTCGTCTTCGTGCGGCGGGCGCAGGTCATTGGCGGTTCGGACATGGACGCCGCCTCGGTTAATCTGTCGTGAGCAACCGGCGTCGGGACCACGGCTCCGGTCCGGTTGGGCAGGCGGGCAATCGCAATAAAATTGCGCCTCGGGTCATTGGAGGGCGGTACGTGAGTCTATTCAAGAAGCAAGGTTTGCTGTGGACCGGCGTGGCGGGCGGCATAGCCTATTCTTTTCAGAGGCTCTATAGCTGCCGTCGAGTGTGTCCAGACAAGTCTGAACCCGTGGATCACATAACTCTGAACTTTTCCAACGTCAGAAACAGCAACCCGTGGTTGGCTCTTTCCGACCGAGGGCTTCGAAAAAGTCGACCTTTCAGATCGCGCCGTATTGGCTTGGCAGCAACTCGGGAAGGGTAAAACGACACCCGAAAACGGAGTACCTTTACGTTTTCACACGGCTACGCCAGTCGGAGCAAGGCGACGCTGTAGCTCCAGCCCGTCGATCCCCGGCAGCTCATAGTCCAGGATCACGCAGGCGGGCCAACCCGATGTCAACGACAGCGTGCCCAGGAATTCCTCGCCACTGGAAAACGACTCCGCCTTTATCGCGACAGAACGCAGCAAGCGCTTGATGGCGCGGGCAATTGATTCGTCATCGTCGATCACAGCGACGATTTTGTTCAGGGTAGCCATATAACGACGCGGACTCTCGGCACGCGTTTTCACACGGCCTCGACCCACTCCGGACTGCCACCTTCTGCGTACCTATGGCTGGAGTAAACGCTGGACCGGACACTCAGCGATAAAGCGTACAGCGCTTTATGTAGCACCTAGCGCTATTTCAATGGTCTTGATCAGTATCGTGCCGTTGAATGGTTTTTCCAGAAAGCCCGCAGCGCCTGACGCAAGAGCCTTCTCGCGAACGGCCGGATCGTCGTGTGCCGTAATGAAGATGATGGTCGTTTCCGGCAGGACAGCCATTTGTAACTTCAGCTTAACGGAGGATCGGATGATGTGCTATAGAGATTTGGTCCGATAGCAGCGCCGTACGGGAGCGATCTGTTCGGCGTCTCGAATCCGGCGAATCTCCCGAATTCGATTCGAGCGTCGTGCACCGCGAGACCGAATTCGCGAGCAAGTCGTTGACTATGAGTGTCGACGAAACTATGTCCTTAGACGCCCAACCCTGCCGAACGTTGCTCCGCAAGCAGCAGGGTCAAAGGTACTGTCAACTTCTTGTCCCGGCGTGGTATCAAACTCGCAGTACTCAAGGACAGCCAAATTAATCGGCAAGGCGCTTGAACGAGGCGTCATCCGTTTGGTATCTCTGTTCTTCATACTAATATGAACTACCCCGATTGGAGTTGTAATGGTCGCTTGCCGCTTGCCGATGACGACTGGTCGCGCGTCGCACATCTTTCACCGAGAACGACGTGCCCCCCCGAAGGCCTGCGCGCGAAGTGCTGGATGCCGCGCTGTGGGTGATCGTGAACGGGGAAAAAATGGCACCGCCTTCCCGTCACCTTTCCACCCCAGAAGACGTGCTACATAACGGATCTGAAATGGCGGAAATGGGGTAGTCATGGACGACGTTCTTGGGACGCTGGGGATCACGAACCCGCCGCAACCGCCGATTCACTCTCGGGCAAGGAGCGTCGATGTGCAGAAGGCACCTGCCGTCGCACTGCCTGCCCGTAGATAGCGGCAGGCAACGGCCCGGAAACGCCTGAGTACTGATGATGTGACGTGACCTTGCCGCCTTGTACAGGTTATGCGCGCATTCGGTTCGAAAAAGCCGACACAGGTTGTGGTCTGGGAAAACCTGATAGACGCTCAGACCGTGCTGCTGACTGCGAACACCGAGACGGTCTACGCGACGAGCCACCTCGATCTAAGACGGATGGTCCGACCGTTATCCAGGCCCCGCCACATGTGCTGGGATTCGTTCAGGACGGTTTGCAGCATTACGTGGCCTATATTGGGCCGTTAGGCGCCGACAAGGGCAAAGGCGAAAATTTCTCCTGTTGCCCCCGGGCTATTAAGGCAACATCCCGAAAGGCTACTTCGTCGCGCGATCCCGAACCTACTCAGCTACGTTTACCGTGCGGCACCGACCGTGCGTACCATCCAACTGCTGCTCGGCCACCGCAGCGTCGCCACGCCCTCGCGTTACCAGCCCCTTGACCTGCCCCTCAACCGTTTACGTCTGATCCGCCGGAAGAACCGCCAGCGAACTTCTGAGCGTGATCATGAACTTCCCGCTGTCAGCGTCGGATAGCCAAACCCCCAGCGCACTGGCGATTCGCCGCAAAGAGCCACGCATAGCGTTCTCCGGTCAGATCCGCAATCGTCTGATGATAACGTAAACGGCCACGCTTTTGTACTACCTTGACAGGCAGTTAGCCAGGAGGTCAGCAGCGTATAAGGTAGTCGCCCGGGACAATGCAACGTCAACCCCGCGCAGCGTTATGGGCGGCATGGCGGTGCACCGCTTCTGCCCGGGACCGAAACGGCTACCATCCGCTAGCCGTTGCCAGAAGCGCTTAACCGACGAGGAAAGATATGCAACAGCCCTTCACTCATAACGACCTGTATGCTCTTTTGCAGCAGGCCGCTAACGATGCCGCCGCAGTGCAGGCCAGCGGTGCGCAGGCCGTGGTGGACAGAATGCGGCAATTCATGACCACGCAGCTCGCAGAGAAGCTATCTGCGTACGACGTGTTTGTTCACATCTCAATCTCGCCTTACAGCTTTGACGTAGGCAGCTGGATGAACAAGGTCAAGACCGACGCGAGCGGACAGATCGCCGCCTGCACCGTCACCTGGGCGGGTGCGCCCGGCGTGTTGCCTGCCGGTGCTTCGAATCTTGGCATCGGTTGCGTGGTCACCTACTTTGCAAAGGCGGCATTGCAACCGCAACCCGAGC
>NZ_JARESO010000068.1:0-38531 GCF_046030175.1 Paraburkholderia sp. RL17-373-BIF-A | reverse complement strand
CGCGTTCGTGTCGTTTAACACCTTCGTAAATGGGCGGCGCCACTCGAGATGTTCGCGGGCAAGACGCGCCCAGAACGCTTGGTGATCCTGGCCAGCCTCGGCAACGAGGGCGCGATAAGCCTCCATGCCGTCGATGCTGGCATGCCGGGCGAGCGGAATTTGCGACGCGGCGGCGTTGGGTGGAGCGGTATCGATGGTAGACATAGTCTCCTCACATGAGTCATGAAGGCGGTGAAGCGCGAAACGCTTTACCGATGAGGGCGGGCTTTTGTTGGCCATGAGGCGCCGGCGCCTGCGTTCCGTCGTTTGCGGTTCGCGGCGAATCAGCGTGGGTGCAGGGCGACTATGACCGAGTGGCGGGCGGCGCCATTGATGCATATCAAGCAGGGGGAAGAGCGCCGCGCGCGTTCATGGCAGGAGTCTCGCGAGCAAGAGGAAGCGCGATCGCAGTGATGCAAACCAATCGCAACATCAACGCAAGGACGATGATGACTTCTTCTTTCGTCGCCCACCAGTCGTCGTGACTAACAGCGCGCTGCTCTCGCGACAGACGATGATCCACATCAAATCGCTCGCGGCGTCCTGGCCATACTTTTAAAGAGCAGGCGAGTGGTCTGCAACGGCACGTCGTGCAGTTGACCGTGAAAATGGGCAGGCAGAAATGGAAAAGCGGCGGCTGACAGCTTGTGCGCTGCTGAAGGCGGTGTTGACATGAATGAGAGTTTGCGCGTTGCGGGTCTCGGCGGCGTCGATCCCCACGACGATGCGCGCGCCGTGCGGGCATGGCGGTGGATGCAGTGGGTGCTGTTTGCCTTCAGCGTGCTCGCCATTCCCGCGTTCTATTTCGAACTGGCCGCTGCATCCGGGCTTCATCTGGCGGGCCGTGCGCTCTACGCCTGCATTTTCGCCGGATTCGCGACGGTTCTTCTCCGCATGGCCTGTCTCAGCCACAAACCGCAACGGTTCCTCAGGCGCAATGGGTACGACGTTCTGATTGCCGTGGCCGCAGCGGCCAGTGTGGCGCGGGGCATCGCGCCGTGGTCGTCGGTCGAATGGGTGTTGCGCATCATGTTTGTGGGGCTCGTGGCGGTGCGCATCGTGGTGTCGTTGCGAAGTTTTTTCTCGCCCGGTCGCCTGTGGTTGCTGCTGCTGACGGCCGCATTGCTGCTCGCGTCCTCGGGGGCGGGGTTTTACTTGCTCGAGCCGAGTGTGCATACGTACGCCGAAGGCGTCTGGCTCGCTTTCGAAAGCAGCGCGACAGTCGGGTATGGCGACATGGCGCCGACCACGCCCGCATCGCGCGTTTTCGCGGCCTTCGTGGTGTTGCTCGGCTACGGACTCCTGTCGCTGGTTTTCGCCAGCATTGCGGCGATGTTCGTCGAACAGGAAGAGCGGATCTTGAGGCGCGAAATGCATCGCGACATCAAGGCGCTACGCGGCGAAATCGCCGCGCTGAGAAAAGACGTACAGACGCTGGGCGGCGAAACGCGCGCTGCCGGGGCGCCAGTCGAACCGCTCAAGCTAGCGGCGTCTCATCCGGACGAATCGCGCTGATTGGTACCTGGGCGGCGATCCTGAAGCCCTTGCCGAGCGCGCTATCGATTGTCAGTGTGCCGCGCAGCAGGCGCACCCGCTCCCGCATGCCGAGCAAACCGAACGAGCCGCGCTTGCCAGCGTCTTCCACTAAGGTTCCGCAGCCATTGTCTGCGACATATATCGCGCAGAGGTTGGCGTCGCTCGATATCTCGACCACCACTTCGCTTGCCTGCGCATGCCGGGCCACATTCGTCAGCGCTTCCTGCACGATGCGATAGAGGTTGGTGGCCGCGAATGACGTGAGGTCCGCGTCATCGATATTGATGCGCAGTGCGGCTGCCACTTTGAAGCGGTGCGAGAAATCGTCCACCATCCACTCGAGCGCCGCGCCGAAACCGAGATCGTCCAGCATGGGCGGCCGCAAATTGGCGGCGATGCGGCGCAACGAGGCCATCATGCTGTCGATCTGACGTTGCAGTTCGCCCGCCGCGGCGATTCCGGCTTGCTGATCGCTGCTGCTCGCGGCGAGGCGCGGCTCCAGTGCGGCGATGCCCATCTTGAGCGCGGTGAGTTGCTGGCCGAGATCGTCATGCAGCTCGCGGGCAACGCGCCTTTGCTCGTCCTCGCGCGCGAGCTGCATCTGCGCGGACGTCTCGCTTGCGTGCTCGAGTTCGGCGAGCCGCATGCGCTCGGTCATATCGCGGGTGACCTTGGCAAAACCCAGCAGGGCGCCGGACGGATCATGCACCGCCGTGATCGTGACGTCCGCCCAGAACCGCGAGCCGTCGCGCCGCACACGCCAGCCCTGATCTTCGGCCCGGCCTTGCGTGGTCGCGAGGACCAGTTCGCGGCCCGGCTTGTCGGCGGCGACATCTTCAGGCGTATAGAAGATCGAGAAATGTCGGCCAATGATTTCGTCGGCCGCATAGCCCTTGATTTTGCGCGCGCCGCTGTTCCAGCTCGCCACGCGTCCCGCCGGATCGAGCATGAAGATCGCGTAATCCTGCACCGCGTCTATCAGCAACTGATAGCGGTCCTCGAGCGGCACGTCGGAATCGTTCGCCGCTCCGGCACTGCGCTTTGCATCGTTCCAGTTGAAAACCACCTGTATCTCCGACAAAGGGTGTGATTTGCGAACGGTCGGTTCAATGCAGGATAAAGCAGACAAGCTACTGTACGCCGAATGATGCCGCTTCCGCCGACTCTTGTCAGCATGTTTCGCCCCGGTGAACGCATCGCGAAACGGCCCGACGGACGGCGCAAAGCGCACACGTTCGTGGCAAGCCGACTCGCGGTTGATTCAGGTCAACCGGCTTCAGACGGCCGCGTCTACATTGAACGCACTGCTGCCGCGCCTACGTTCGCCGCAGCCTTGCTGCACGCACGCGGACCGCTTCATCATGTCAGGAGATCCATCATGGCAGACAAATCCGTCACACCGTTTGACCTTTACCGCTCGAATCTTTCGTTTGCCATACAGATTCTGGGTATCAGCCACGAAGCCCGACAGGAGGCCTGCGAGTTCGAGATGCAGCGCATCCGGCGCGACCTGGCGGCGGCGCATGCCATTCGCAATGCGGCCTCGGCCGCTCATGACTGGAGCGAGTTTGCGGCGTCTTACCAGGCTATGGTGCGCGATTACTTGGCGACCACCACGAACCTCTGGCAGCAAGGGCTGGGCTCAGCCGTGCGGCTCCAAAGCGGATGCAGTGAAGGCCTGCGGGAAGCGTTGGCGACCTGGCAATCGAGCTGGAGCGAGCAATGGCCGACGCATGCCCCCATGAATCCGGTCATGCTGCCGTGGCAGGAGTGGCTGCAACGCACGCAAAGCATGATGGTGGCCATGCCTTACGGGCGAGCAGCGCGCGGCGACGCCCCCAGCCGAGATACTCCGGCCAATTCGGCGAATTCGGGCGGATCGCCGGGCTCCCGCGGCCGTGAGAAGCAAGGGGAACATCATGTCCGCTAAGCGCGTTGCCTTCATCACCGGTGGCATGGGAGGATTGGGCGCCGCGATCAGCCGGCGTCTCCACGATGCGGGCGTGGTGGTTGCCATGTCGCATTCCGAACGCAACGATCATGTTGCCACCTGGCTCATGCATGAACGCGAGGCCGGTCGCCATTTCGTCGCGTATGAGGCCGACGTTTCCAGCTTCGATTCTTGCACGCATTGCGCTGAGCGGGTACTCGCCGAATTCGGCACAGTGGACATTCTGGTTAATAACGCAGGCATCACCCGCGATTCGACCTTTGCCAAGATGAACAAGGAAGATTGGGACAAGGTGCTGCGCACAGATCTCGATTCCATGTTCAACATGACCAAGCCGATGCTCGGTGGGATGCTCGAACAGCAGTTCGGGCGGATCGTCAATATCAGCTCGGTGAACGGCGCGCGCGGAGCGTTCGGGCAAACCAATTATGCTGCGGCCAAGGCGGGGATTCACGGCTTCACGATGTCTCTCGCGCTGGAAGTGGCCAGACACGGTGTGACCGTGAACACGGTGTCGCCCGGCTACCTTGCCACGGCGATGACCGCGGCCGTCCCAAAGGACGTGATGGAAACGAAGATCCTTCCGCAGATCCCGGTGGGGCGGCTCGGTCAACCGGACGAAATCGCCGCCCTCGTGGCCTTCCTCTGCTCCGACGACGCCGGTTTTGTCACAGGCGCGGATTTTGCCATCAACGGCGGGATGCATATGCGATGAAGAAAGACAATCTGGCGAGTGTCAGGCAAATTCCGGATAAGGCAGCGGCGCTTGCAGCGCACGAGGCACTCTGCGGCACGGCTTCCGCCGCGTGCCGCCTAATTGCCGGAAGAATGCCCGCCGTAAGGCGGTGACGGCCTTTACACCTAGGTGGACGGGATCGGCCGCACGGCGCAAAACCTGTCACCCAAAACGGAGTCGACGCGCGTGGCGCATGCCGCGCATCCGCGCATCCGCGCTATGTCGCTTCGATGTGGAACCGATGTGCCATCCAGTCAGTCCGGCGACCACGAACCACCATCCACTAAGCGAATGAGGAATGGCGGCCCGTCGATGCCCCTGTGCGACGGACGTCGTCTCCCTCCGATGCGCCCCCGCTACCCATGCGCCACTTCCGGCGCCGTGACCGTTTGCGGTTCGCAGAGCCGTCGCAACAGCTTCAGCCAGTAGTCGAGACGGGCAAAATCCGCTATTGGCACTTCCGTATCGAAGCTCACCGTTCGCTCCATTTCTTCGGGCGAAAGCGGGTCCTCGTTCGCCAACTGCCGGATCAGCACGAGCGGGTCGGCGTCCGATTCCGCGTAAGAAGCGGCGGCACGCGCCTGCACACGCTGTTCGAGTTGACGCGCGCGCGCATGGAAATCGAGCAGAAAAACGGGCACGCCAAGCGTCTGTGCGAGTGCGACGAAGCGGGTGCGGTGCAGGCGTTTGAGAAAGGTCGCGTCGACCACCGCGGGATAGCCGGACACCAGCACTTGTTGCGCTAGTTTCCGCAGCAGATCGTAATGCTGATCGATGGAGTGGGCCGAGTAGGTCTCAGGAGGCAGAGGCCGAGGATCGACCGGGACGAAGGGGCCGTTGCGTTTGCGTTCGACGTCACTCGACAGCCGCACGGCGCCGATCAGACTCACTAGCGCTTCGCTCGCCACCGATTTGCCCGATCCGCAGTAGCCATGGCATAGCAGCAGGTAGGGCCGCCGCGGCGTGGCTATACGCTCGATCAGGTTAAGGTACGGAGCGGCTAATGCGAGGCCGTCATCGTGAGGGTGCTTGCGCGCTTTCAACAATGCCACAAGGGCGCGCACCAGCGCGCGATACACCATGTAGTAACGCAGCGCCGGCAGCGCGGCAAAATCGCCGGTACGTTGCAGCCAGCCATTCAGCAGACGAGCCGCCAGGTCCTGCCGGCCGTGCGCCTGCAGGTCCATTAAAGGAAAGCTCAGGTCGCTGGCGACGTCGATCCAGCGCAACGCGTCGTCGAATTCAATGCAGTCAAACATGAGCACGCGCTTGCCGCGGCGCACGATGTTATCGAGGTGCAGGTCGCCATGGCACTCGCGTACAAAGCCGCCTGCGCGGCGCGCTTCGAAATAGCCGGCAAGGCGTTTGCCTTCGCTCTCACTCCAAGCGAAGATTCGGGGAGGCAAACGTGTGCCGCTTTCCTGCTCGAGTGCCTTGAGCACGGTTTGCATCTGCTGCTGAACAAACGTTGCCGCCCCGAAAACCGCGCGTGGTGGCGTGCGTGCCGCGTGCCGATGAAATGAGGCGAGCTCGCCAGCCAGTGCGTCTATTTCTGCGAGGCCAAGTTCGCCGCGTGCATGCAGCGCTGTCAACAGTTCCTGCTCGTCGAAGCGTCGCATCCGGACGGCGTGCTCGGCCACGCGACCCGTTCCCTCTGTCCGGTACGTGCGCCCCGTGCGCGCGATCGTTACGACGCCACAATAGAGTTCACGCGCGAGCCGACGGTTCAGTCTGAACTCGTCATCGCATGCGCGTTGGCGCACGCTGGCTCGAGTGAAATCCACAAAACCAGGATCGACGCGTTTTTTCACCTTGTACGCGTACCGGCCCGCCAGGTACACCACTGATATGTGCGTTTCGATCCGGCGGATCCGGCCCGCCGGGTGCCGGTATGTGCTGGGGCGCTGCATCGCGCGGTCGAGCGCACGCCAGCCGCGCTGTGCGAGCCGTTCGCGTTGCCGTGTGTGCATGGGCAGATGCTGCCCCGGTGAAAGGTGAGCGGCCATGGTCGTCTCCGTCGAACAATCCTGGACTCAGGATAGACGCGGACCGCCGTGGTCACTTGACCGAAATCATACTTTCTGACATGTAGGCCTGCGATGCGGGTCGCTTGATACATGTCAATCGGTGCCTCACAACCGAGCCTAAAGTCAGTGATACAGCATGCTTGATGCGATGAGCGAACATCAGTGAACGCCCAGCATCGAAACGCGCTGGAATGCACCGATCCCGGCCAGCAGGTTCTGCGTGGAGCAGCGCGGGACGCGACATGCAACGCCAGTTTGTATCTGTGATGTCATTCACTAAGTCAGGAGCAGGACGATGAGCAACTTGACCCGATTTGATCAATTTACGCTTGAGCCCATGTCGGAACTTTTCCAGGGACTGTTCCGGCCGTTACGCGGCGCGGGCGGCGAACAGTCCCTTGCCGACATCAAGGTCGACGTGACCGAGAGCGATAGCGGTTACACCGTAAAAGCTGAACTGCCGGGCGTCGAGAAAAAGGATATCGACGTGAAAATCGACGGCAATCTTGTTTCCATCAGCGCGAAAGTCGAACGGAATCATGAAATGAAAGACGGCGAACGGGTGATTCGCCGGGAGCGTTATACGGGCACCGTCAGCCGTGCTTTTTCATTGGCGAGCGAAGTCGATGAGAGTTCTGCCGCGGCTGAATACAAGGACGGGGTGCTCTCTCTGACGCTGCCGAAGAAGGCGCCATCCGAACGCCAGCGCCTGCAGATCAACTGATCTCGCGTCGCGCGGCGCACGGCAGTCCTCGTGAGCCGCACGACGCCGAATAGCTATATGCCAATGAGGAGCACGCAATGAAGTCGGACATCGAATTGCAGCGGCAGGTTGAAGAGGAGCTGGGCTGGGACCCGGCGGTCAATGTAACGGACATCGGCGTCGAAGTGCATGATCGGGTCGTCACGCTTTCCGGCCATCCGTGCAGCTATGCCGAGAAGCTCGCGGCGGAGAAGGCCGCGCAACGAGTGGCGGGGGTAAAGGCGGTCGTCGTGGAGATGGATATCCGCCTCCTGCATACGGACGTACGGACGGACGAAGAAATCGCCAACGCGGTTCGCACCATTCTGCATTGGACCGTGGGCTTGAGCGAAGAGGCGGTCAAGGTGCAGGTTGAGAAAGGCTGGGTGACGTTGCGCGGCGAGGTCGACTGGGCCTATCAGAGTCATGTCGCCACGCGCACGATTTCGCAGATGCGTGGCGTGACAGGAGTCTCGAGCCTCATCCAGATAGGCGGCGACGCGGCCGCGGAGGATATCGGCGAACAGATCGGCAAGGCGCTGCAGCGCCACGCCGAACGCGAGGCAAAGCACATCGGCGTGAAGGTGCATGAGGGAACGGTCACACTCACGGGCACGGTTGACTCGATGGCGGAGCGCTCGGCCGCGCGCGGTGCGGCGTGGTCGGCGCCGGGTGTGCACGCGGTAGTCGACAATCTGACGGTGGGATAGACATGCTCGCGCGATTCATTTCGACGGCGTATCAAGAAGGAGCGACTCATGACGATCTCGGGTAACGTGGGCGACGGCGACTGGTCGGTCTCCGCAACCACTCATCGTACGGCAGGCGGCTTCGACTGCTCGATCCAGCTCAGCCATCACATGCCTGAGGGAATCTTCAAACACGAGTTCACGCACAGCAGTATTTTTCCGACGGAGCGCGAAGCCATCCTGGCGGGATTGCGCGAAGGTATGGACTGGCTTCGGCTCAAGATGTCAAATACCCTATCGCTCCAGCCGCACGAATGTCCCGTTGACCCGGAGTGATGTCTGTCACGCGCCCCTGGTCCATCGCTTCGTGCGTCCGTCTTTTCGCGTTCGACCGCACGAAAATCCACCATGACGTCGTCATAGGACGGCGTCAAGCGCGAGGCGGTCAGGCCCTCGCGCGGTTTCCTTTCAATTCCTCCGCTCGGCCGAGCTTTCAATCGTCAGGCGATGCGGCCGTTCTTCAATTCGGTGAAAACATGTAGGATATTGTCCAGCCGATCGGGATGAGCCGCGCACGAACCGGCTTTTAGCGGGCAAATTCCGGTGATTCCTGCAAGTCCCCTGCGTGTGCCGATAATGGAGCCGCGCACGGTATCGCGCTGAGCACCGCTGCACACGGTTGAGAAGATTGGCAGGCCGAAGCCATCAGCGGCAGTCCCCTTTCAGCGCGACGGCGCCGCGGCGGCGCGCCGTGCCCGGTGCGTGAGCGACGTCAGTCGGTCCACTGCTCGCGCGGCGTATGCATCCAGTGCAGTAACAGGGTCGCGGCGCCGAGCATGCCGCCGACATGCGCAAAATGAGCGATGCCGCTTTGCGCGCCCGCAATGCCGAGCAGGAGTTCGAGTACACCGTAGCACGTGGCGAACAGCCAGGCGGACATCGGCACTGGCGGAAAGAGAAGGATTACGCGGCGGCGCGGAAACAGCAGCGCGTAGCCGACCAGCAGGCCGAACACACCTGCCGAAGCCCCGATAGCAGGTACCCGCACCGTCGCATCGGCGAGCCCGACCAGCAACTGCAGCAACGCGCCGCTGATTACGCTCGTGCCGTACAATAGTATGAGATACCTGCGGCCGATGGTGGTCTCCACGTCACGTCCGAACATGTACAGCGCGAACATGTTGACGGCGAGGTGCATGAAGTTCGCGTGCAGAAAACTGTAGGTCAACAACTGCCACATGTGAAATGGCGGGATGCCGTTGCCGCCCGCCGGCCAGAGCGCGAAGAGTCCAATCAGCCGGCCGGGATCGAGTTACTCGACCAGAAACGCTGCGGCATTCAGAACTATCAATAGAATGATCATGGTGCGGTGCCCGCGAAATTCTGCTCTGTCTCAGACTCGTGCTCCGAGCCATGGGCTGCATACGCAATGAGCGAGGGCTCGCCGCAATGGGCGAGGATCGCGTTCTGTGCGGCGTCGCGCAGCCTGCCCATAGCGCCGAGGTCGGCCCCGTCAGGCGCGATGGGCGGCAACACGGCAACCTTGACCGCCCCCTGCCGCGGCATCCAGGTATCGTCGGGCAACACCGCGCGCAGTCCGGCTAGCGCCACCGGTACGACGGCGCGCCCACTGGTGCAAGCCACCCGGAATGCACCCAGGTGAAATGGCCGCAGACCGGCGCCTCGGCCGAATGTGCCCTCCGGAAAGAACAGCAGAGGGCTGTCGCCTCCCGCCTGCTGCACGAGGCGCCGCTCGTCTTCGACGCTCCCGCGATATTCCCGTCGCTCGACGAAACAGGTGCCGATCGCGCGCAGAAGACGGCCGGCCAGCCACTGGTGCTCCAGGCCGCGTTTCGCGACAAACCGGACGGGCTGCTGCAATATGGCAAGCAGGATCAGGCCGTCGAGGTAGCTGCAATGGTTGGCCACCATGACAACGTTGCGCATTGCGGCCGAGCGCGCATCGATCTCCACGTCGATATGCCCTCTCGAACGACACGTCGCGCAACTGGCGACGGGCAGCCAGCCTCGCCCGACTATTTTTGAGGCTGACGAGGCTGCACACCGGTGTCGAGCCAGCCATCATGGATCAAACGCTCCGTCTGCCCAGGGCTGTGAAAATAACCGGCCGTCGCCGATGGGCCGCGAAATTCAATGTGGCCTACCTGACGCTGCGGCTGTTCGCGACCGTCCTCGTCCACAATCCGCACGTCCACGCTGTCCAGCGCTTCGTCGCAGCCGACCACTTCAACCGCGTCTTCACCGGATGGGACGGGCAACGCTTGCCCTGTCCCGAGCGCGGTGCGCTGGATGCGGTCCACATGCAGTCCGCGGCCGGGACGCGGAAAGCTTAACCCCAGGGTGTTTTCCGCGAGCCCGTAGACGGGCGTCACTGTGCGCGCGTCGAAGCCATACCGACCAAAGCGCGCCGAAAACGAGCGCAGGGTGGCGGCGCTGACCGGCTCGGCGCCGCAAAAAGCAAAGCGCAGCGACGACAGATCGAGACCCGCGAGGCAGGCTTCGTCGAGGTGTTGGACACAATGCGCGTAGGCGAAATTCGGCGCAGCGGTGAGCGTGCCACGATATCGCTGGATCAACTGCAACCAACGTTCCGGACGTGCCAGAAACAGTCGGCGGCATCACCACAAGCGGCATGCCGAAGTACAGGGGGCCGAACCACGCGCCGATCAGCCCCATATCGTGGTAAAGCGGAAGCCAGCTGACCAGCACGTCGCTGGACGTGACCTGCATGCGCGCGCCCATTGCCCGGATGTTGGCGAGCAGGTTGGCGTGCGTCAGCATGACGCCTTTCGGAACGCCGGTGCTGCCCGACGTGTACTGGAGGAGCGCCAGGTCACCGGCTGCCACGGGCACCGGCGTTTCGTTGCGGTCGGCGCCGATCTGCGCGGCCGTCAGCACAAGCTGCAAGGCAGGCACATGCAGCTTCAGAAGACGGCCCACGCCGGCCACCTCAGGCGAGGCGATCAGCGCTTTGGCGCCGGCATTCGAGAGCACGGCTGCGTGACGCCGCACGTGCTCTTCGATCTGCGAGACGTGCGCAGGCGGATAGATCGGCACGGGAGCTGCGCCGCTCATCAGTATTGCGACGAACGAGACGAAGTAATCCCAACCGGTCGCCAGCATGAGCGCGACGGTGTCGCCCGGTCCAATGCCGCGGCTGCGCAGACCCGAGGCCGCCGCGGCGGCGAGCCGATACAGATCACCGTAGGACAACTCGGCAGGCGTGATGCCGTCTTCGAGAAAAATTATGTGGGTGCGCTGCGGATGCCGCTCGACGTGCCACTGCAATACTTCGATCAGTGTCGTCGCCTCGAGCGGAGTGTCGGCGAGAGGCGAGGTCGGCGCTGGAATCCGCTCAGGAACTGACGGCTGATTGCTGGCGGCAGCCACAGGCGCCGTTCCGCGTTCGATGGCCTGCACGAGATCGGCGGGTGTCAGGACGTTTGAAAAAGCGTCGAGCGGCACGCGCACATGCAGCGTTTGCTCGATCCGGCTGAAGAGCTCTGCGCGGGCAAGACTATCGAAACCCAGATTCCGCTCGAACTGCGAGTCGAGATTCACGGCGCTCGAACGGGTCGCGCCCGCGTGGGTTTCGGCACAGAGCGCTGTAATCACGCCGAGAACTTCGGCTGCGAGATGCGCCTCGTCGAATATTTGATTGATTTCCATCGCGGTCGAGAAGACAAACGGTATGCCGACTATTCGACAGCAGATGGCCGGCGTCGGTTTGATTTGAGTCAAGCGCCGGGGCGCTGTCACAGCAGACGGATCGGCAGGTGCATGCAACGCCCTTCGAGATGATCCATGTCAAACGACAGGACGTCGTGCCGGCCTAATCTCAAATCAGACGGGGGCTACCGGCATCCGGATACTGACGGCCGAGACGGGCGTCCCGCGAATTGAATGATCCTAACTGTTCAGGAGGGTTACCATGCGCGCATCCGATGTCATGACCAGCAACGTTATATCCGTCACACCCGACATGTCCGTGCGAGAGGTCGCCAGAATTTTTGTCGACAACGGCATTAGCGGCGCGCCGGTCCTGGATTCCGACGGCCATGTCGCCGGCATGATCAGCGAAGGCGATCTGCTTCGCCGTACCGAAATCGGCACTGACGAGCGCACGCGAACCTCGTGGCTCGATCTCTGGTCCGCGAGCCATGAAGCACGGGATTACATCAAGACCCACGCGGTGAAAGTTCGCGATGTGATGACCACCGACGTGGTGACCGTTCAGCCCGAAACGCAGCTCGGTGAAGTGGCCGGCATTCTCGAGACGCGGCGCATTAAACGTGTGCCCGTGACGAATGCGGGGCGGCTCGTGGGCATCGTGAGCCGGGCCAATCTCGTCCAGGCGCTGGCGAGCGTACCGGATGAACCGGCATCGGATGTGACGCTCTCTGACGGCGAGATCCGCGCGATGTTGATGGGCGAACTCGCGGGTCGTAAGTGGAGCTTCGCCGGACGTAATATCGTCGTCACAGACGGAGTCGTGCATCTGTGGGGCATCTTCCATTCGATGGAAGCCGTCGAAGCGGTTCGTGTTGCGGCGCAAACCATACCCGGCGTCAAGCGCGTGGAGGATCACACCGAGCCTTATCCGGCGATGCCGGGCATCTAGCAGACGGCGACCGAAACGGTTCGGCATTCAACTTTGGAGGTGTGATGGCTCAGATCATTCCCGAGCAATGGCTTGGTATGGAAACCAACGGCTTCGATCAACTGTTCGGCATCACGACTCGGTGCTGCGACGCTTTTGAACGGCTTACCGCGTTGAATCTGCAGGCGGTCCGATTTGGCCTCGCTGAAACCCAGGAGGCTCTCGCGCGGACATTCGCCGCGGACAATCTGCCGGAACTTCTGTGCCTGCCGACCTTGCTTGCGCCTGTGGGATTCGCCCAGGCACTGGCGTACAGCCGGCAGTTCTTCCAGATCATGTCCAATCTCCATCGAGATTCCACGCCGCCGCAACCAGTTGGCACGGTTAGGCAGCGGCATCTCGCGGACAGCCTGATCGGCAGCCTGGCCACCCAGTCGCTCGTACCGTGCGACGTGCTGGCAGAGCCGGCGATGTCTTCGACCTCTCCGGCGCCCGCAGCCGAAAACGCGGCAACCGCGACAACTAAACGCGGGAAGAGAGGGGCGGACAACCGGAGAATACAGCCGATGCATACGGAGTAGCGGCCTTGCGTCGACGCCCATGCCGCCGAGTGGGACGCGTGATCCGGTGCGTCGGCGCGGCTGCCTTGGCCCAACCGGACTCGCTCGAACTTGGTGGTCCGATCGCTCAGGATTCCATCGAAGCCGGCGTCGAACACGCGGGACGGCTCTGCTGGCATCAGGTTTCCTTAAGGTGTGGTCGTTAGTATCGGTTCGTTTCGGCGGTGTATTTTCCGGCTGTCGATTTGAGAGTTTTTGGCCGCGCGCGTCGTCAATCCAATCAATTCCTGGGCGAATCGAGGAGCACGGATGGATAAGGTCTCTGAAATGCGGCTTCCTGCATATGATGCAGTGGCGCGGACGCTGCACTGGCTAACGTCCGTCCTGATCGCGATGCAGTTTGTGATTGGCTGGACGATGCCCGATGTCCACAAGGGCACGCAGCCCGTCGGCCTGATAGCCTGGCATGTCGGCGTCGGATCAACACTCATCGCCGTTATGCTGGTCAGGGTTCTGTGGCGATTGACCCATTGGCCAAGCCCGGAAGAGTTGCCGCCGTTGCTCAACACAGTCTCGCGCATCACGCATTTCCTGCTCTATGCAGCCTTGCTGGTTGTGCCACTGCTTGGCTGGATCAACGCATCTTCGCGCGGCTGGACGGTCCGCTTGCTGGGCCTCGTGCCATATCCGGCACTGAGCGAGCCGGACTCGGCTTTCGGCCGCGAGATGGGTGATGTGCACGGCATCCTCGCATGGGTGCTCTTTGCGCTTATTGGTCTGCATGTGGTCGCGGCGTTATTCCATCGCTTCGTTTTGAAAGACCACGTGTTGCAACGGATGCTGCCCCAGGCAGGGCCGCCACGCCATCCGGCGCGAAACCAGTGAGAACAAGTTTCCGCGAACCAGCAGCGGGACTGTTGCGATGGATAAGATGTTGGCTGTTTCAAAGCGTGGCGATTCACAACGAATTTGCCCTCGCTTCATACTGAGGCGGGCGTGCGGCACCGTGTGTATATGCGGTGCAATCAATGGTATTGCCAATTGCGCGAGATTGTCATGAAACCTCGCGGCTGGGCAGTGATTGCGGTGTGGGGCGACAGAGCACCCGTTATTCACCCGAGTTCGATCAGCTCAACGCGTGGGAATTCAAAGCGCACGCCGGATTCCTTCGAAAGACGGACTGGTTGGCCGCCCGAGGGGATAAAGAGGTTGGTTCCGTCAGCTTTCTCACCATGCACCGTAAAGTCTTTGTCCCGATGAACATTGGCCATGCGATGCTCCATTGCCGGATCCGGAGTATCCCTCCGCCTCATGAGCGCAACTGCTCCTGCTTGCGCAGGGCTTCCCGAAACTGCGTCAGGCGCGCCTGATATTGCGCCGCATCGCCATAGGCCAGGAAGCGTTCGTATCTCGCATGGGTACCCAGCACTTTGTGGGCGTGTCTAATGGGGCACCAGTACTGCTCCGTACAGGCAGCAATCTCTGTACCGTATGCGAAGAGGCCATTTGCATATTCGCAATACGCGCAGTGAAACTTCTCCATGAAGTTCAGATGGCCGAGTTGCCAACGATCCATCACGATGTAGTCGGCACGTTTGACTTTAGCGATGCCGTAGATAGGAAAACAGATCGTCTGGTAAGTCGAAATGCAAAGATCGAGAAACACCAGCGGCACAATGAGCCCATAGACGAACGGTGCAGCGAAGAAATTTTGAAGGCGGCTGTCGAGAATCCAGCGAACGATGCCCGCTTTCGACTCGCGATGAATCTTGCCAACAGCGTCATCGAATTCAACTCGTTGGCCCGTGATCCGATAGAAAAGCTTGGTTTCCCTTTGATACAACTCGGTCTGCAGTTCCGACTCAAGCGCGCCGATCTGATTCAAAAGATGCTGTATTCGCTCGTCCACACGAACTCCGTTGCGGTTAAGAGATGGGGCTGCGTGGACAGCAGCCGGATGCTGCAACGACACGGCAGCATCCGGCCGTGCGCCGCTTAGCTAGCGCTGTTTCCCGACTGCGCCGCCCCGACGGCCTTGCTGCGCTCCGCGCGCGCTTTGGCAACCGCCTGATCGCGGACTTTGTTTGCTGCTTTTAATCTCGCGTGATAAGCGGCATTGGCGGCACGGATCTCGTTTCTCATCTGGACGATGCTGTCGGTGCTTTCTGCCGTTTGCGCGCCGGGCGCAGACGCGCTTTGCGCCCAAACCGGTGTTGTGCCCAGCGTCGCCAGGGCGATTGATAGAGCCAGGATGCTTCGTTTCATACTGTTACCTCCGGGAGATATGGGGTTGGTATCTGTTGATACGAGAGGCGAGTTTTGGTGCCAGCCTCGCAGCGGGCAATAGCCTGTCGATCGGACGCAGCCAGTCTGCGAACAGGATGTCCTTGACGGTCCAATGACACCGTCGCCGTCTATTGAGCGCGCTGTGTGTCTGCAGACGTTGACCAGGATCAATCAATGCGACACCAGTGACGGGAGCGTATCTGAGCGGCTTTTAGCGCGTTATGACGCCGAAAATCCGACTGTGTGCGGTGTTACCGCTCGCCGCTACGCCGCGCAGTTCTTCCGTCACCGTCACCGATACTGCAACTGCATGTTTGGCGATGTCGGTCGGCACGATGCGTCCATGAGTCTCGCTAATAATCTCCGCTGCAAAACAGGTAGAAGGCGAGCAATGCGGTCAGCAGGCCGAGATATCTGCCGGCATGTTGCAGCCACGTGTACCCCGTCCATCCTCCTGCTGCACGCACGTGAAATGTGATCCACATCTCCAGCGATATGGCTGCGGCCACGAGGGCGCGATAAGCGTCTCTGCCGGCGATGGTCGCGTGTCCGGTCGCTGAGGTCCGCGCCGGTATCGCGCCGAGCCGGAGCGGATTCGATGGTGAACATCCAGTGTCTCCTCACATGAAAGTCAAGGATGCGACAACGTCTGAAACGGCAGAGCGCTTGGGGGAGACTCACGGCGGCCGTGGTACGGGTGCGTGCGGATGGGGCGACTATGACCGTGCAGTTGACGGTGCGGTTGGTTCACATCAAGGGAAGGACTGAGGGGGAGAGAAGCCGGCGCTTGATGCAAATCAATCGCAATACCTTCGTTGCGTCGATGATGAACCCATCATTGACGGCTCGTGCATGTCGCGCCTTTACGGAATCACGCGCATCGAGCCAAGGGAGGAATCATGGTTCGGGCAGAACCCAGAATCATTCTGGCAGCGGCGGCTGTTTTCACGGCATTGGCAGGGATGGGAGCGACTATCCGCGGCCTGCTGTTCGACAGTCAAGCTTTTATCCACTATGGCGCGCTGGCACTGATTCTGGGCGTCGCCAGCTTCGTTGTTCTGCTGATGCCTACGACTGGAGACGACACTTAGCTCCTCGCGCGTAACGCGCGTGCCCACGTCGGTGCCCGCGCTTTCGCCGCCCTGAGTGCAATCCACCATGAAAGGCATCCTCCGACTCGCGTTCAAGCTGCTTGTCAACGACAGCGCCAAATTCACGGCGCTGCTCGTCGGCATCACCTTCGCTGTTTTTCTGATGGTCGAGATGACGTCGTTGTTCGCCGGCATCCTGAACAAATCGTCTTCCACCGTCATCAACATCGGCGCGAAGGTGTGGGTGATGGACCCGGCGGTGCAGACCATTGCGAGCAGCATCGGTATGCCGGCTTACGTGCTCGATGCCGTGCGCAGCACCGACGGCGTGAAATACGCCGTGCCGCTGTATTCAGGCTCGGCGCTCGTCAAACTGCGCGACGGCACTTATCAGGCGGTGAGCGTGATCGGCCTCGACGACGCCAGCCTGTTTGGCTGGCCGATCATGAAGCAGGGCAAGATCGAAGACATCTACGCCGAGAACGGCTTCATTGCGATTGATGATGCGGAGTTCGTCAAACTGAAGAACCCCACGCTCGGCACGGATTTCGAACTGAACGACCACCGCGGCGTCGTGGTCGGCATCGCGACGGTGGCAAGCAGTGGTCTGTTCGGCACGCCGACGCTCTACACCACCTACAAACGCGCCGTGACCTATATCCCGACAACCCGCTACACCACGTCCTACATCCTCGTCGAGCCTAAGTCCGCAGCCGATATCGCGCATATCAAGAAGGTGGTGCAGTCGCTAGGCTACGTGGCGTTTACCAGAGACGAGTTCATGGCGCGGATTTCACGCTTCTACAAGTACGAGACCGGGCTCGGCACCAACATCATGCTGATGACCATCATCAGCTTCGTGGTCGGACTGTCCATCTCGGGACAGACGTTCTACACGTTTATTCTTGAAAACCTCGAGAAGTTCGGCGCGTTGAAGGCCATGGGCGCGAAGCGTCATGAGCTGGTCGCGATGATTCTGTTCCAGGCCACGTTCACGGCACTGACCGGCTACGGCCTCGGCATCGGATTGTGTGCCGCGCTGATCAGCCTTGCGCGGCTGCGCATTCCAGACTATGCGGCCATCATTACTTACGGCAATCTCACCCTCGCCTCCGGCATGGTGGTGGTGATCGCCGCCATGTCCAGCTACCTCGGTATTCGCCGTGTACTGCGAATCGAACCATTCGATATTTTCCGGGGTTAGCATGAAGAACTTTGCCATCGACGCGCATGCGCTCACGAAATGGTTCGGCGAAGGCGACGCCCGCACCTGTGCCTTGCGCGATGTATCCGTCCAGGCGAAGTTCGGCGAGATGTTGCTGATCGTCGGCCCATCCGGCAGTGGCAAGACGACCCTGCTCAGCGTGATCTCAGGCATCCTGCGGCCGGACAGCGGCGACGTCGTGGTGGATGGCGTGGACCTCTGGAAGCAGGCCAATGATGCGATCGCCGACTTCCGTCTCAACCGTATCGGTTTCGTGTTTCAGGACTACCACCTGTTCGCGCGTTTGACGACGGCCGAGAACGTCGCCATTCCTCTCATCCTCAAACGGAAGCCTTGGGACGATGCCATTGCGGAAGCGCTCAAATATCTGAAGATCGTCGGCCTCGAGAAGCGCGCCCAGTTGCCGCCGGTGAAGCTGTCCGGCGGCGAGCAGCAACGCGTGGCAATTGCGCGCGCCATCGTCAGCCAGCCCGACATCCTGATCTTCGACGAACCGACCGCCTCGCTCGACGGCGACACGGGCCGCAGCATCATCGAGTTCGTCAAACACCAGGTGCTGAACGAGCATCGCTGCATCGTGATCGTTACGCACGACAGCCGCATATTCGATTACGCCGACCGGATTCTGCGCATGGAAGACGGACAACTCAAAGGGATCGAGGCGGGGGGCGCGAAATGAAGCGCAAGCTGATTTTCATCTTCGCGTTCCTGGGCTTCGTCGCGGGTTTGGTGGCCGCCTACGTGTACGGCGTGCAGCAGTCCCCTCAGCCACCGGTCTTCAACCCGGCGTCCAATCCGTATGCGCACGGTCTGTACGCTGAAGGCATTGTCGAAAGCGATCAGCCGGCAGGCGAGAACATCAACGTTTATCCGAACGTCACTGGCACGGTGACGCGAATCGCCGCCCATGAAGGCGAGGCGGTGAAAGCAGGAGAAGTGCTACTGACGATCGACGATTCGGTGCAGCGCGCCACGGCCGCTCAACTGGCCGCTCAGGCAGACGCCGCGGCAGCCATGCTCGACGAGCTGAAATCTCAGCCGCGCAAGGAAACCCTCGAGGTGGCGAATGCCCAGGTCGGCGCCGCTGCGGCGAGCCTCAAGATGGCCCAGGACCAGTACGACAAGCAGCAACGCGCATTCGCGATCGATCCGAAGGCGGTCAGCAAGGACACGCTGGACAACGCTGTAAACGCGCTGAAGGTGGCCCGCGCCAATCTCGACGTCGTGACGCGACAGTATCGGCTTACCCAGGCGGGCGCGTGGATTTACGACATCCGCAGCCAGCAGAAACAGGTCGATGCGCTGCGCAAGGCAGCCGCCTCCGCCGACGCACTGGTCGCTCAATACACCATTCGCGCCCCGAGCGATGGCACGGTGCTATCGGTCAATGCCGCGCAGGGCTCGTATGTGTCCTCGCAAGGTGTCTATGAACCGTACGCGCAAGGCCAGGCGCCCGTGCTGGTGATCGGTGCGCCGAACGGGCAGCTGGCCGTTCGCTGCTACGTCGACGAAATCCTGATTGACCGCTTGCCTGACCCGCATGCGTTGAGAGCGCGCATGTTCGTGCGCGGCACGCACATCGAAGCGCCGCTCGAATTCGTGCGTATCCGGCCGTACGTGACACTGAAAATCGAACTGTCGGACCAGAGGACCGAGCGCGTGGATGTGCGCGTCCTGCCGGTCATTTTCCGCGTCGCCTTGCCCAAGGGCGCACGCCTTTACCCAGGACAGCTAGTCGATGTTTACATTGCCGCCGGATGACGCGCTCCGTGCGCGCAGGGTCGATCGTCTACGCCGTTTCTTGCGGCGCGCCGGTGCCGTATTGCTGGCGCTTCTGCTAAACGCCTGCAGTGTGGGGCCCAACTTCTCCCGGCCACCGCCGCCCAAAGTGAGCCAGTTCGTGCACGGCGACGCGCTTCATTCATCGCTGGCAGCGGCGGGCAGCGTGCAGACCTTTTCGGCGCAAACCGCCGTGCCGGCGGACTGGTGGACCCGCTTCGGTTCACTGGCTATCGACAGCGCTGTCGACGAAGCGCTGACCGGCAACGCGACAATCGAAAGCGCGCAGGCGGCGCTCCGTCAAAGCGACGATGAGATGCGTGCCGGCGCCGGTGTGTTCTTCCCGCAAGTCGACGCCGGCTTCGGCGCGTCACGGCAGAAGTATTCGACAGCGCGTGTCGGCGGCAGTCAACCCTCGACACTCTTCAACCTGTTCACGCTGTCGGCCAGCATCAGCTATGCGGTGGATATCTGGGGTGGGCACCGGCGTATGGTGGAAGCGCTATGGGCGCGGGCCGATGCGCAACGTTACACCGTGCTCGCCACCTATCTGACGCTGACCGCGAATGTAGTGAACGCAATGATTGCGCGCGCGGCCTACCGTGACCAGATTGCGGCGACCCGTGAAATGATCGACCTGCTGCGCGAGCAGATCCGCATCACGCAAGCTCAGGTCGAGGCGGGCGCGAGCGCCTACGCAGCAGTGCTGACGCTCGAAAACGAACTCGCTACGCTCGAGGCCTCGGTGCCTGCGCTCGACCAGAAGCGCGCCCAGGCGGAGGATCTGCTTGCGTCGCTCTGCGGCATGCTTCCGGCCGACTGGCGTGCGCCGGAGCTGTCGCTCGCCGACATTGCCTTGCCGCCAACCTTGCCCGACACTGTGCCGGCCTTGCTCGTGCAGCAGCGGCCGGACATCTTGCAAGCAGAAGCGGCGTTGCATGTGGCGAGCGCTGATATCGGCGTCGCTACCGCTAACCTGCTGCCAGGCATCACGCTGTCGGCGTCGGGCGGATACGACAGCACATCGATGGGCGCGCTTTTGCACCGATCGGGTCAGGTGTGGGCGGTTGCCGCCGATGTTACGGCGCCGGTCTTCCACGGCGGGACGCTCTGGTTTCAACGCCAGGCTGCGCTGGATGCCTACTCGCAGACACGCGCCTCTTATCGGCAGGTCGTGCTGAACGCTTTCGCTCAGGTGGCGGACACGCTGCGCGCGCTGGAAAACGACGCGCTTGCACTCGAAGCGCAAACCCGGGCGCGGGATGCCGCCGCCGAAGCGCTGCGGCTCATCAAGGCCGATTACAGTGCCGGCACAGTGGGTTATCTACAGATCCTGATCGCCGACAGCCAGTTTCATCAGGCGCGTATTGCGTGGCTGCAAGGGGTGGCGCAGCGGCTGCAGGATACTGTGGCGCTGTATGCGGCGCTAGGTGGAGGATGGGACAGCCCGCAATGAGCCCACACGATCGCCCGACGAATGATTCGAGCGTCACATCTGCCATCATGTGAAGCGGCTCATAAGGCGCGACGCACGCCGTGCAGCGCGATCGCGAGTCGGACAGTCACACTGTGTTGCGGTGACGGTTTCGTCTCAGGGATTGTCGTCATCGGCGAAGATGCCGTGTTCCGGTTGCACATCATCGCGATCGATACACTGCGCGTGCCAATGGCCGGTCATGAGCGTTCTGCCTTCATCCGCACACCACTGCGCACGTCCTGTATCACCTTCGAACGGACCGTCAGAAGCGTTCAGATCGAGTCCTTCGAGGACGCAATAGGGCGTCGAATCGTGCGGCCCGCACACGAGCGCGTTGCCGCAGTCGACGTGCAAGGTGCCCCAATCGGGCAGTTCCAATCCCATATGGCCCTCACGCGACCATCGACGTGTTTCTTTGTCGAGCCAGAGGATGACAAATGCCATCGGATTGACACGGTCGAACGTGTCGAGATGGATCGTGATGCGCATGAGATTCTCCGTACGTGCCGCGTTCATGGCAGTGAGCAAGACAGTCATTTCATTGACTCAGGACCGCTGGATCAGCAAGTGGGCGTCTTCGGGCGTGATTGGTCCGCCGCGTTCCTGCGGCAATGGCATTGCCATGTCGCACTTTCAGTGTAGTGTTGGAGGCGCCACCTCGATTGACTCACGTCAAGTGGCATGCGCGTGGACCAAGGTATCGGCTTACCGACGTCTGCCCTATCAATCACTTGACTCGACCCCAAGCATGTTTGCGTGACGTGAAGACGACCTGCTCGCTGCGTTCAATACGCACCGGCATCCGATCGACCAGGTTGCACGGAACCTGCTGCATGAAGTAGGCGACAAACCGGACATGGTGCACAGTGGCTATTTACGGTTCTGCGAGTGACGCAGGCGGCGATTGGCGGTCTGCGGGTCTTCCCGCTACGATAATACGTCGGCGAGCGGACGCCGCGGCGAATGGGGCGCCTGTCCATCGCGGCCGATGCGTATGAGCAGTTGCGGCATGCCGTCCAGATTCAGGGCGCTGCGCAGCCGCTCGCGCAGCGGCGTCAATTCGATCGGCTGATTCAGATAGGACGCCGTCATACCGCCTCCGGCAACAGTCAATAGCACCCGTTCGAGCGCCTGGCCGGCGGCGAACCACGCGGGGGCGTCGTCGGTTCCGGTGGCAATGCATAGCAGTAACGGCGAGCCGACGGCCAGCGCGTGATGCGCCGCGGCCACGCCGCCACCCACGTCGAACGTGCGAATCACCGAGCTGACGAGCGGCACCGCGAGATCGAGCAAACCGCGCATGCCGGTCGACAGCGCGGGCATGCCGTCCTGATTGCGCCGCGGATGCACCCAGCTGGCGAGCTCCCGGCGAAATCGCGGATCCTTGAACTGCGCCTGATCGGCTTCCCCGATCAGCGCGGCGAGATTTTCGCGGCTGGCGCCGCTTTCGATGCAGACAATGTCGCACCCTTCCGCCGCGCCAGCCTCCACGACCCGCCGTTGGAATTCGGATGGCACGGGTTCGTCGACGAAGATCTCGCGAGTCGTGACTCGCTGCGGGATCGCGTCGAAGAGCGGGACGAGGCTGATGTCGCAGCGGCCCTCGCGCAAAATGCGCAGATGCGCCAGCACGTCCACGTCGGCCGGCGCGGGAAACGGCGTGATCGCGTAAGCCAGCCCGAAGTGGCTTAATGCAACGCGCAGATTGAACAGTGCCGCACCACAGCTGATGATCAGTTCGCGATCGAACGGATCGACGACCGGCAACGCTCGCGTGCGGTCGGCACAGAGTGTCACGCAGTCGCCGTCGACGATGAAATGCCAAGGCTGCGTATTGTGGTTGGACGGCGCCAGCACCGCATAGCGAAGCGCAAAGCGCAATTTTTCTTCAACGCCGGCATGCTCGTCGAGCTGCCGTGCGTCGACGGACCATGCCGTTGGCTGGGAAATCGCGTTCATTCAGGGTCTCCTTCACGCGTGTCCGGTGTACTGCCTCGTCAAACCATTTTTGCGCCGCCTTGTCACATCTCTTCCGAGCGGCATACCGGGAATGATGCTGAAACCGGGTGCCGGGTCGCAGGGAATGCCCGCGATCTCGCGGTGGCGCAAACTAGACGCGCGCGAGGCCTTCCATATCGAGAATCCTGATCTGCTTGCCGTGCGTATCCACCAGCCCGTCTTTCTGAAATTTGGAGAACATCCGGCTGACGGTTTCGAGTTTCATTCCGAGGTAGCTGCCAATCTCCTCGCGCGTCATGCGCAGATGAAATTCCGCCGGCGAGTAGCCACGTGTCTTCAGTCTGCTCGACAGATTGAGCAGGAATGCGGCGACTCGCTGGTCGGCGGACATCGTGCCGAGCAGCATCATCAGGGTCGCCTCGCGGACGATCTCACCGCCCAGCAGCCGATGCACATGCTGCTGGAGCGTCTTCACTTCGCGGCACATCGTTTCGAGCAGATGAAAGGGAATGATGCAGACTTTGCTGTCTTCGATGGCGAGTGCATCGCAGCTATGCCGTCCCGAACACACGCCGTCGAGGCCCATCACGTTCCCGGCGAGACTGAAACCCGTGACCTGTTCGCGGCCGTCGCGGTGCATGACGACAGTTTTGAACGAACCGGCGCGCACCGCATAAATGCTCTGGAACGAATCATTGGCCCGATATAGTGATTCGCCGCTTCTGATAGTGCGCGAAGGGCTGATCAGGGATTCCATCCTGTCTGTCTCCGCATGCGTCAAGCCTTGCGGCATGCAGAACGCGTGCATCGCACAGGCGGAGCAGCTGGCGGCCGTGCGGGCCTTGGCTGACGTTGCAGGCGCGAAAATTTTCAATGCCGGCAGCGGGGCGCGCGCGATCGGCATGATTTCTGGATATTCGGCGACGTCAGACATGGTGTGCTCCAATTTAGTAGAGGCCACGTGCGCAATGCGCGCGGGCAATTAGCTTTATCGTGTTGCAGGCAAGATCGAATTCGCTCGTCTTGTCGAGAACTACCGCGCGCCGCTTCCGAGGCAAGCGTGTCCGAACCACACACTGCAATGATTCGTTAGCGTGATCGTGAGCTCAGCACTGTCGATCGAGCCCAGGTGTGCCGCCATCCGCTGCCTCAGAGAAATCGCATCCTCGACGAGGAACAGGCGCAGGGCGGGCCGTGAGAGGCTGGAGGTCATGGATTGAAGTATCGGCCGCGCTATCTCAAAATAAAATCGGCGGTGAACGAACTTCAGGTAGGCGAACACGAAGGCGTGTAGGGGGTTTCCTACGAGCGACATATTCGAGGACGCGCGTCTTATAAATGCTTACCGTCTTGGACAGACAACTCGTGGGCAATTTCATTGAGCGTTTGTCCTGCGGCGATGCGACGGACACGTCCAATTTGCGATCCGACAGGCGCTGGGGCAGGATGGCGCCGCTTGATCTTCATCAAGCGAATTCTGGTCCGCAACTGCAGACTGAAGCTCTGATCGCCTGCTGGTCGCGGCCGTGCGGAGCGAGGCGAGTTCTGGGAGAAAGTCATGTACAAACGGATTCTCGTTGCAATCGACGGCAGTCAAGCCGCTCAACTCGCGCTCGAAGAAGCCTTGAAAATCGCTGAAGCGGCGCAGGCGACTGTGACTGCGGTGTTCGTGGCCGAACATGTCGCGCAAATGGTCGATATGAGCACCGGACTCGTTGACGAGCAGGCACGTACGACGGCATCTGCCGAGGCCGCCATGGCCACGCTGGAAGACGCCCGAGCGCTGTTCGATCAGCGCAAGGTGCGTGGTTTGACACGCACCATCGACGCTTACGGCGAGGATATTGCCAGCGTGCTTTGCCGTGTCGCCGATGAGTGCGAGGCCGATCTGGTGGTGATGGGCACGCATGGACGGCATGGGATCGGGCGCCTGTTGCTGGGCAGCGTGGCCGAGGCGCTCCTGCGGCGCACCGGTGTGCCAGTTCTCATGGTTCGGCGTGCGCATGACATCGACGAGATCACGTCGAGCCTCTGAAGCCGGGCGGCGATGCGGAAGAAAGAAGCGCCCGGCAAGCGGGCGCTTTAAAACTACGCGAGGGGCTCTTTCCGCGTGATTCCTGTGAGTCCCACGAGTCCTGATGCGTCGGTTCAATGCGACATCAGCACAGGCACGGTCATCGACTGAAGCATGGTTCGTGTCACACCGCCGAGCAGTCGTTCCTGAACGCGCGTATGGCCGTACGCGCCCATCACAACCAGATCGATATGCCGGTCGGTAAGCATGTTCAACAGCAGTGCGCCCGCGGAGACGCCGGCCACCCGGGGTGCCGTTGCAAATCCGGCTTGAATGTTGTGCCTTTCCAGCCATGCGGCGACGTCGATGCCGGCAGGTTCGCCGCTGGCTGAGCTGGTTTGCACGGTCACCACGGTGACAAACTTCGCATGCTTGATAACCGGCAGCGCGTCGGCGAGGGCACGGGCGCTCTCGCGGCTGCCGTCCCAGGCAACCAGCACGCTTTCCGCGAACGTATGAACTGCGCCGGCATAAGGCAGCACGATGGCCGGCCGGCCCGAACTCATCACCACATCCTCGACAAAATGCCGGGCTATGTAAGATGAAGGGTCTTCTGGATCGTGCTCGCCCAGAATTAGCAGATCCGCATGGCGTGCGTGCAGGACTGCCGAGTCGACCGCTGGGCCGGCCGGCGCGCGCCATTCCACGCTACTCAGGCCGGCCCGCTCGGCCGCCGCGAGAAAGTGTGCCTGTGCGCCTTTGAGATTGGCGTCGCGTTGCGCCTCGTGCGTAGCGATCCATGCGCCTTCGCCATGAAGAAAGATAGGCCGCGTCAGGTCCTGACACACTACGTAAAGGCCGATCAGATGTGCATCGTACCGGCGGGCCAGTTCGAGCGCGAATTCGGTGCGCGCGGCGCTATGGGTGCTGTCGTCCACATGGACGAGGAGAGTTTTGCAGGTCATGACAGTTCCTTGACAGCCTCGTTCGCAGATTGCGGGGCGCTTGCCGCGGGTTGCGCGCAATGCGCGGAGATCATCAGCACCGCGCACTCGGCGACGCGTAGAAAACGCTCGGCGACGCTGCCGAGCACCAGTCGCTGGAAACCGCGACGGCCGTGCGTCCCCATCACCACCAGGTCGGCCTTGAGGTCGCTGGCCGCTCGCTGGATGCAATGTGCAACCTCGTCGGCCACGGGGTCGGCTTCCATGAGACGCGGCGTGCCCTGTACGCCGGCCTTGCGCATACGCGCGACGGCGCCGTCGATCACATGGGTGCCTTCTTCCACGAGCGCATTGCGAATATAAGACGGGTCGTAAGCGGGCACGTCATATACCATCACCGGGACATCCACCACAAAAAGCGGCTGCAATTGCGCGTTGGCGTCGTGCGCCAGTTGCAATGCCGCGTCGAGCGCACGCTCCGAGGTTTCACTGCCGTCGAGGGCAACCAGAATCTGTTGGTACATGGCGCACTCTCCTGAATGGGCCGGCTGGAGATCAAAGGCTGTGTTTCATCAATGCGACATCAGCACAGGCACGGTCATCGACTGGAGAACCGTGCGGGTTGCGCCGCCCATCACCAGTTCCCGCCAGCGCGCGTGGCCGTAGCCGCCCATCACGAGCAGGTCCGCGCCGAGCCCGGAGGCGGCCGACAGCAGCGTGTCGCCGATCGAGGCTCCCGCGCCGGCCTCGATGTCCTTGACCTCGACCTTTACGCCATGCCGGGCGATGAGCGTCGCGATGTCGGCACCCGGAATGCGCGGGCGCGGCTCGCCACGCGCGCCGTTGACGGTCAGGACCGTGGTGGTCTTCGCCGCGCGCATGAACGGCAGCGCATCGTGTACCGCGCGGGTGGCTTCCCGGCCGCCGTCCCAGGCGACCATGACGTGCGCGCCGGGCGACGTGACGCTGCCGGCGTACGGCACCAGCAACACTGGCCGCCCTGCGGACATGATCAGGTTTTCAGGGAAATAGTCGCCGACGTACGATTCCGGATCGTGCGGGTCGTCCTGGCTGGCGATGATCAGATCGGCGCAACGGCCGTGACGCGGCACGGCGAGGCTAGCCGGGGCGTCGTCGGCGATCCACTCGCCGGCAACTTCCGCACGGCTCAGTTCCGCATGAAAGAGCCGTTCCAGCGCGCCGCGGCGTTCCGCGCGCAGCTGTTCGTGCGTACCGTAGTATTCGGCGGTTCCGGCCATCACGTAGAGCGAGCGCGGATCGGGCGAGAACACGGCAAACACGCCGGTCAGATGGGCGTCGAACTGCCTGGCGAGCCGCAGGGCGAGTTCGAGCCTGGGATGCGCGCGCTGACTCGTATCCAGGTGAACGACGATTGTCTTGTAGGTCATTGCAATGCTCCAGAAGTGGGTGAGCGGCGCATGAACGCGTGATCTGAGTCTAGGAGCCGGGTAGTCGCCGGCGTTGATTCAGATCAACGGCGCGGTAGAGCGCGACGCTTCATCTGGGTGCGCCGACGGCGATGCCTGCTCAAGCCGTGACATGAAAGCCCGCGTCTGTGTAGACCGTCGAACCGGTCAGCGTCATGCCGGCGCCGCTCGGGAAAAACGGCAGCATCGTCGATTGCGACTGGCCCGCTGAAACGATCGCCGCCATGCACGACGCGATGGCCGACGCAAGCCAGCCCGTCGAACGGGAAGTGCGCTGCGAGCCAGCCGAGCGTCTCGTCGAGCACCTCGCGGAGATCGTCGGTGCCGGCGGCCTTGAAGGAATGTCCTCCGTCCCGTCGTCGTGAACAAGATGGAGCCGCAGCGGCTGGTGCCGTAAATAGATCACGCCATGGCCGATTCTCGATGCGCCGCGTTTCGGCATGCTGTAAAGGCTGAGCTTGACTGTCGACGAGCCGGGTTGAACGTCAACAGGAGTGGGGCGTTCATGATCAGATCGGTCCTCGCGGAGCGCGTTCAGCGGCCAGCTTGGCGAGCGCCGCGGAAGCGAGGCGAGCACGAGCGCCGTCCGCGCGGCTGGTCACAATGATCGGCAAGCGGGCGCCGAGCACGAGGCCCGCTGCATCGGCGCCCGCGAAGTACACCAGCTGTTTTGCGAGCATGTTGCCCGCTTCGAGATCCGGAACCAGCAGAATGTCCGCCTGACCTGCGACGGGCGAATTGATCTGTTTGGTTTTCGCTGCCGCGAAACTGATGGCATTGTCGAAAGCCAGCGGGCCATCGACCAGCGCACCGGTGATCTGGCCGCGTGCTGCCATGACGGTGAGGGCGGCTGCGTCGAGCGTGGTCGGCATGTTTGCGCTCACCGTTTCCACGGCGGCAAGCACCGCAACCCGCGGCAGTTCGACGCCGAGGACATGCAGCAGGTCGATCGCGTTCTGGCAGATGTCGCGCTTATGTTCGAGAGACGGCGTGATATTGACGGCGGCGTCCGTGACAACGAGCGGTTTCGAATAGGCCGGCACATCCATTGCGTAGACGTGACTGATGCGACGCTCCGTGCGCAGGCCGGACGCCGGCGCGACGACAGCGGCGAGTAGTTCGTCCGTATGCAGGCTGCCTTTCATCAAGGCGGCAACCTGACCGGACGCACCCATCGCCACCGCACGTGCGGCAGCCGCGTGGCTATGTTCGACCGCTTCGATGGGTATGCCCGCGAGGCTCACATTGGCAGCCTCGGCCGCCGCGCGGATTTTCGTCTCCGGGCCGATCAGTATTGGATCGATCAGGCCTTCGTCACGGGCATCGATCGCGGCCTGGATGGCTTCCACGGAGCACGGATGGACGATCGCCGTGCGCAGCGCGGGGCGCACGCGCGCTTCCCGGATGAATGCCTCGTAGCGGGCGTGACGGCGTACGGCGACGTCCGGGCGGGGTGCCGAGCGCCACACGACCGACGCCGAGGGTGCAATGACTGTCGCCGTCCCCAACAGGACGGGGTCGCCGGCCTGGTTCGTGCAGCAGGTGTCGAGCAGCACAATGTGCTTGTCCGGGCGTTTTTCCGTGACCGTGACGGTGGCGGTAATGGTGTCGCCTGGCGCGACCGGATGGCGGAACTGCAAGGTCTGGTCGAGATAGATGGTGCCGGGGCCGGGCAGCCTGGTGCCCAGCAGGGCGGAAATCAACGCGCCGGTCCACATGCCGTGGACCACCACATGACCGAACGGATCGCCCGATGCGAACACGGCATCCATGTGGGCGGGATTGACGTCGCCGGAGATCGCGGCGAACAGATCGATGTCGTTCTGTACAGCGACGCGCGCCAGCGATGCCGATTCGCCGATCTCGATTTCATCGAACGTCCGGTTGCGCAACAGGTTATCGTTCACGGATGTCTCCTAGACCTGAAAAACGTAAGAGCCGGGCGCGTCCGCGAGGGCTCGACCGCTCGCGTCGAGTGACATCGGCGGCGGCGTCACACGCTGCGTGCTCGAATGTGCTTTGAGCCACTCGCTCCATGTGGGCCACCACGACCCGTCCAGGATATTCGCATCGGCCAGCCATTCCTCGGGGCCAATGCGAAGATCGTCGGCCGCACTCAGTCTCATCCTGAAGTGCCGGCGCGGATGTCCTGGCTCGCTCACGATGCCCGCGTTGTGACCGCCGCTTGTCAACACGAACGTGACGTCGGTGTCGGACAGGTTGTGAATCTTGTAGACGGACCGCCATGGCGCGATATGGTCGCGCTCCGTGCCTACCACGAACATGGGTGCTCGGATGTTGCGAATCGCAACAGGCCGCCGGTTGACCAGGTACCGACCGGAGGCCAGATCGTTGTTGAGGAAGAGTCGCCTCAGATACTCGGAATGCATGCGGTAAGGCATCCGGGTCGCGTCGGCGTTCCAGGCCATCAGGTCGATCGCGGGAGCGCGGTCTCCGAGCAGATAGTCGTGTATCAGCCGCGACCAGATCAGATCGTTCGACTGAAGCAGCTGAAACGCGGCGGACATCTGATTCGCACTGAGATAGCCCTGCGACCACATCATGCTTTCGAGGAAATAGACTTCGCTGTCGTCGATGAAGAGTTGCAACTCACCAGGCTCGGTGAAGTCCGTCTGCGCGGCAAAAAGTGTCACTGACGCAAGCCGTTCATCGCCGGCATCGGCCATGGCCGCAGCAGCGATCGACAGCAACGTCCCGCCGAGGCAATAACCGGTTGCGTGGACTCCGCGATCCGGGATAGTTCCCGAGATGGTGTCGAGCGCAGCCATCACGCCGAGTCGCCGGTAGTCTTCAAGACTCAGGTCGCGGTCCCCGGCATCCACGTTACGCCACGAGATGCAGAACACCGTGTGGCCTTGCTCGACGAGATAGCGAATGAGCGAGTTGTGCGGCGACAGGTCCAGGATGTAGTACTTCATGATCCACGCCGGGACGATCAGGATCGGTTCGGCGAGAACCGAGTCGCTTGCGGGGCTGTACTGTATGAGTTCGATCAAGCGATTACGGAACACGACTTCGCCGGGTGTGGCGGCAAGGTTGACGCCGACCTTGAACTGATCCAGACCTACGGCGGGTTTGCCACACACCACGCGGGAGACATCCTCGAGCGCGTTCTGGTATCCCTGAACCAGGCTCAAACCACATGTTGCCGCAACGCGGTGGGAAACTTCGGGGTTGGTCAACACGAAATTCGCAGGCGCCAGAATGTCGAGCACTTGACGCGCAATGAAAGCTACAACATCTTCATGATGGCGAGTGGTACCGGGCACGGCGCGGGTCGCCGTGTCCCACCATTGTTCGACGAGCAGGAAGCTCTGGTACCACAATCGGTACGGCTCGGCCTGCCACTCAGGGGCGTGAAACCGATAATCCGTAGGCGGTGGCACGGTCAACTCCGGCGGTTGCTGGCCGAGCGCGAGGGTCAGGCAATACTCGGATAATCGTTTCGCATTCGATACACACAGCGAGGCCAGTTCGAGTTGCTTGCCTGGCGCAGCCATGAGATGGATCAGCCAGTCGGACACCGTGGCGCGCAGCGACGCTGGCGACAGACCCGCCGTCATGCGAGCGATGAGCGCCTCTTTCGCGTGGTCCAGATCGCGAAAAGCATTGTTTTGGGGAAGGGGCGGCGAGCCGCCCATTCTGCTGGCAGCGTCGGCGCCGATGACTCGCGTGCGGGTGTCCATTCAGATTCCTCTGCGTTCGAGTGTGCTGCATTCGACGACATCGCCCGGGTTGCCGCGACGCCGCTCGTTCATGAAGGAACGGCCGTGTCTGAAGCAATGCCACTTCCGCGGGTTTTCCGGATGCAAATGCACTGCACTGGCATCTCAAGGGGTACGCTGGAATTGTTGCGAAGCAACACCCCCCCGACCTCTGGGACTCTAGCCGCTCGGTAGCCGCTGCCGTTGATCTTTGTCAAAGAGGATGGCCGGGGAACTCGACACAAGCGTGACCGCTATCCGGCATGCGTCAGTTGGGGCGGGTGCATGCCGAACGAGCGGGTCGGCAGATCGGCAGGAAGTAGCCGACCCCGGCCGCTGCGTAAGATTTGATTTGGCGCAAACCTCGCACTGAACTTCGCAGGTGTACTGCTTGGGACGGAGTAGGTCTTGGGATGTCTCCGCGGCCGCCACCAGGCAACGACTTCAAGGAGAAGCCATGCATGCTAATCGACATCATGATCATGACCCCGCCGGCGATTGCCCCTGTCCTTGCCATCGTCGCTTCTGGGTGCTCGCGGCCTCCCGGATACTCGCCTTGTTTGGTCCATACGGGCACGACTGCGGCGAATGAGCGGGGCGATGCAGCGGACGGTCTTCCAATGCGTCGCTTCAGGCGCACCCTTGTGCGATAGTTAGCCATGTACAAAAGGATTCTTGTGGCGGTCGTGACGGCTGGTATCACCATGCCTACACAGGCGTGACGCGTGTCCCCGCCTTGCCGAGTGCCATCTCCTGAATGTGGTCAAGCGAGCCGATAACGGCCGTCCGGCCAGTACGCGCGACAAACTCGCACGCGGCTTCAACCTTCGGCCCCATGGAGCCCGTAGGGAAAGACATTGACCGAAGAGCCGCCACCGAGATCTCACCGAGCGCGCGTTCGCCCGGCGTGCGCCAGTCGGCGTAAACCGCATCGACATCCGTCGCAATCAACAGCAAGTCGGCACCCACGTCGGCGGCAAGCAGCGCACTGCACAGGTCCTTGTCGATCACGGCCTCCACGCCAGTGCGGCTCCTGCCATCGCTGGCGAGCGTGACCGGAATGCCTCCGCCGCCCGCCGCGACCACGATGACGTCGTGAGCGAGCAGCCATTCGATTGGCTGAAGGGGCACGATACGCTGCGGTTTCGGCGACGCGACGACACGGCGGAAGCCATTCCCATCCTGCGCGACCACCCAGCCGTTGAGTATCGCCAGACGTTTGGCGTCGCCCTCGGCATAGACAGGTCCGATTGGCTTCGTGGGGTGCTGAAAAGCCGGATCGGCGGCGTCGACCTCGACACGTGTGAGCAGGGTCACGACCTGACGCTCAGCGGGAAGCGCGTTGGCCAGTTCCTGCTCGAGAAGGTAGCCGATCATGCCTTCCGACTCCGCGTCGAGCACGTCGAGCGGAGCAGCACATGCCGCACCCGCTGCGGCCGCCTGCAATGCCAGGAGTCCGACCTGAGGCCCGTTGCCGTGGGCGATGATCAGCTGGTTATCGCCGGCGAGCCGGGCGATCTGCAACGCGGCACGGCGGATGTTGGCGATCTGGGCTGGAACCGTCATCGGTTCGTCGCGCCTCAGCAGCGCATTGCCGCCCAGCGCAATCAGAATACGCATGACAGCTCCTTAAGCGAGCGTCGCCACAAGTACGGCTTTGATCGTGTGCATCCGGTTCTCGGCCTGCGAAAATACGATCGACGCATTCGACTCGAAGACTTCGTCGCTGACCTCCAGTTCGGAGAGGCCGAAGCGCTCGTGGATTTGCCGGCCGGTGTCTGTATCCAGGTTGTGATAAGCCGGCAGGCAATGCATGAACCGTGTGCGCGGCTTGCCGGTCGCCTTCATCAGCGCGGCATTGACCTGAAAGGGCAGCAGCAGATCGATGCGCGCGCTCCATGCCTCCATTGGCTCGCCCATCGATACCCAGACGTCCGTATAGACGAAGTCGGCGCCGCTCACTCCTTCGTGCGGATCCTCGACGAGGTTCACGCGAGCGCCGGTCCGTTCCGCGAGACGCCGCATCTGCTGCACGAGTTCATCCTGTGGCCACAGCTCGCGCGGCGCGGCGATGCGTACGTCCATGCCCATCTGTACGCCGCCGATCAGCAGCGAATTGCCCATGTTGAAACGCGCGTCGCCGAGATAGCAGAACGACAATTCATGCAGCGGTTTTTCGCCGAATTCCTGCATCGTCAGCAGGTCAGCGAGCACCTGGGTCGGATGAAATTCATCGGTCAGGCCGTTCCATACCGGCACGTGGGAATATGTCGCCAGGTCCTCCACGACGCTCTGATGAAAGCCGCGATATTCGATGCCGTCGTAAAGCCGGCCGAGTACGCGTGCCGTATCCTTGAGCGACTCCTTGCGCCCGAGCTGGGAGCTTGCCGAATCGATGTAGGTGACGTGGCCCCCCTGGTCGTGCACGGCCACCTCGAACGCGCAGCGCGTGCGCGTCGACGTCTTTTCGAAAATGAGTGCGACGTTCTTGCCGTTGAGCCGGGGGACCTCGTTGCCGGCATACTTCGCACGTTTGAGTTCGGCTGCAAGGTCGAGAAGAAAACGGATGTCGCGCGGAGTGAAATCCTGCATGTTGAGCAGGCTTCGGTTGCGCAGGTTGAATGCCATGGAAGCAATTCCTCGAAATGTGTGGGAAGCGGACTGCGTCAGACGGGATCGCGTTCGATCGGGCAGGTCATGCAATGGCCGCCGCCACGCCCGCGGCCCAGTTCGCCGCTCGGAATGGTGATGACCTCGACGCCTGCCTTGCGCAGCAGCGTGTTCGTGTAGACATTCCGGTTGTAGGCAACGACGACCCCGGGTGCGAGCGCGATCACGTTGTTGCCGTCGTCCCACTGTTCGCGCTCGGCCTCCCATGTATCGCCGCCTGTCGCCACGGTGCGCAGCTCTTTCAGGCCCAGCGCGCGCGCCACCACATCAAGAAACGGCATGGTTTCCGGCCGCACGTCGAGCTTGCCGGGCGTTTGTGAAGGACGCAGAGTGGTGCAGCGGATGCCGTCGACCACCTCGGGGAAGATCGTGACCAGGTCGTGGTCGCAGAAGGTGAAGACCGTGTCGAGATGCATGGCGCCGCGCGACCGGGGCAACTGCGCGGCGATGACCTGCTTGACTGATTCACGTGCGAAGAGCGCGCGCGCAAGCTGCGCGACGCCCTGCGGCGAAGTGCGCTCGCCCATGCCGATCATGACGACGTCGCGCGATAGCGGCATCACATCGCCGCCTTCCAGCGTGGCGCCGCCATGATCGGTTGCCGGATCGCCCCACCAGATGCGCGTCCCGCCGCTGAACAACGGATGGAACCGATAGATGGCCGCACTCAGCAGCGTTTCCTGGCGCCGCGCCGGCCAGTACATCGAGCCGAGTACGACGCCGTCGTTGATCCAGCAACTGTTGTCGCGTGTGAACAGGGTGTTGGGCAGCGGCGGCAGCAGAAAGCCGGCTGGCTCCGTGGATTGCGCGACCAGCCCGGCAGGTTCGAACGGCAGTTCGGCCCGTACGATCCCGCCGATCAGGCGCGTGGCGAGTTCGTCCGCGCTCATCTCGTCGAGCCACGGCAGCAGTTGCTCGGACAATTCCTGATCAACGGTGCTGCTGGACAGCTTGTGTCCGAGTATCCAGTCACGTGCTTCCCGGCCTCGCAGGACGTCAACAAGCAGGTCATGCAGGTCGAGCACGTCGACACCGCGCTCCTGCATCGCACTGACAAACGCATAGTGGTCGTTCTTCGCCTGCGAGACCCACAATACGTCGTCGAACAGCAGTTCGCGGCAATTAGCCGGTGTGAGGCGCGCCTGGGCGAGCCCGGGGCGGCAGACGATCACCTTGCGCAGGGTACCGACTTCCGAATAGACGCCGAATGTCATAGAGGTTCTCCCGAGGATCGACGGCTTAGAGGCCGAGCGCGCCGCTCGACAACAGCCAGGCGGCGGTTGCGGCAAGGACGATCAGGGCGGCGAGAATGACGACTTCAAAAGGCTTGAACAGACGTGCGTGGCGCTCGCGCTTCGCCCAGCCGTAGAGGAGTACGCCGGGCGCATAGAGCAGCGCGGAGAGCAGCAGATATTTCGGGCCGGCTGCATAGAGCAGCCAGCAGCAGTAGATCGTTGCGGCGCCGCCAATCAGCACGTCACGGCTGCGAACGGTGTCGGTCGCCGCATAGCCTTCGCCGCGCATGGCGATCCGGGTGGCGTACACCGCGGAGAACAGATAAGGAACCAGGATCATCGAGGTCGCGAGCGAGATCAGCGCCTGATACGTCGCGTTCGACACGAGCGTGATGACCAGAAATAGCTGGACCAGCCCGTTTGTTACCCACAGCGCATTGGCCGGCACGCCATGGCTGTTTTCACGCGAAAGGAACGCGGGCATCACGCCACCGCTCGCCGGTGTGAAGAGCGTTTCGGCCGCGAGCAGGGTCCACGCCAGCAACGCCCCGCCCACCGAAACCAGCAGGCCGATGCTGATCAGCACGGCTCCCCATGTGCCGACGGCTTTGTCCAGCACACCCGCCATCGACGGATTTTTCATGGCGGCCAGTTCGCTCTGCGAGACGATGCCAAGCGATAGCAGCGAGACCGCCATCAGCAGCAGCAACACGACGGCGAAGCCAAGCAGCGTTGCCCGGCCAATGTCTTCCCGGCGCTGCGCACGTGCAGAAAACACGTTGGCGCCCTCGATGCCGATGAACACCCACACTGTGATCAACATCGTGCTTTTGACTTGGGTGAACACGCTGCCGAGTTTCGGGCTGCCCCAGAAGTCGTGTGTGAAGACATGGCTTCTGAAGGCCGCGACCGCCAGCAGGATGAACAGCAGCAGCGGGATGACCTTCGCGACCGTGGTGATCGCATTCAGCACTGCCGCGCTGCGTACGCCACGCAGGATCACCGCGTGCATCAGCCACAGCCCGATCGACGCGCCCAGCACCGCGGCGCGCGTATTGCCGTCACCGAATACGGGGAAGAAATAGCCCAGCGTGCCGAACACAATGACGAGATAACCGACATTGCCGATCCATGCGCTGACCCAGTAACCCCACGCCGAATTGAAGCCGACGAAGTCGCCGGCACCTGCTTTTGCGTACGCGTAGATGCCGTTATCGAGTTCGGGCTTTCGCGTCGTCAGGGTTTGATAGACGAATGCAAGCATCAGCATGCCTACGCCGGTGATCAGCCAGCCGATTAGTACCGCGGCGGCGCCTGCGCCCGAGGCCATGTTCTGCGGCAGTGAAAACACGCCGCTGCCGATCATCGAACCTATCACCAGCGCCGTCAGCAGGCCGAGCCGCAATGGTTTCGCCGCCCCTGCCGTAGTGCGCGTGGCTGGCCGGGGTGCCGACGGGCTCGCAAATGAATCCGCTAGATTCTTCATGACACGACCTCGGTAATGTGCAGGATGCGTTGATTAGGACACTTCGGGCGGTCTGGCCAGTTGATCTGGATCAGCCGCTTCGACGTTGGACATGGCGGTGGCATCGCACGGATGAATGCCTGTCACTGCATTCGACCCTGGCAGTTCGACGGTTTCGAGGTAGATGGGTACCTCGCAGCGCCAGTGCAGCGATTCATCGAGATGACGCCGTAGCGCATCGGCGGCAGCCGGTTCGCCATGCGTCAGGAACACGCGCTTCGGCGCGACGGACATGGAACGAAGCCAATCCGTCAATTCCCGATAGTCGGCATGGGCGGACAGCGATGAAAGCGAGACGACCGAGGCCCGCACCGGCACGTAGTCGCCGTGGATCTTGATCGCAGGTACATGGTCGGCAAGGGCCGCCCCACGCGTGCCGGCCGCCTGATAGCCGACCAGCACGATGGTGTTGCGGCTATCGGGCGCGAACGTTTTCAGGTGATGCACGACCCGTCCGCCCGTCGCCATGCCGCTGCCGGCGATCACCACCATCGGGCCGTGCCGCGCAGACACGGCTTTGGATTCGTCGACGGTACGCACCATCTCAGCCGCGTGGCTGATCGCATTGGCTTCGGTCATGCTCAGGCGGTGTTCGCCCACGTGATGCCGGTAAAGCTGTGTGACGCTGGATGCCATCGGACTGTCGAGGTAGACCGGCACATTGACCATCCGCCCGCTCGCCTTCAACTGCGCGATGTAATGAAGAATGGATTGCGTCCGGCCCACCGCGAAACTCGGGATCACCACAACACCGCCTTGCGCGAAGGTGCACTGGAAGATTTCGGCCAGTTGCGTGGCAGGGTCGGCTGCTTCGTGCACACGATCTCCGTAGGTGGACTCCACCACGAGATAGTCAGCGTGCGCGAACGGCATGGGCGGACGCATGATTGGATCGTTCGGTCGGCCAACGTCGCCAGAGAAGGCGACAACCTTGCCTTCCATGCACAGCACGACACTTGCGGCGCCCAGAATGTGCCCGGACGGCAACAGCCGGAAGCACGCGTGCTCGTTCAGTTGCTTCGGTACATCGAATTCGCGCGGCACGAGCAACTGCAGCGCCTTTTCGGCATCTTCGAGGGTGTATAGCGGCAGTGCCGGATGATGTTTCGAAAATCCATGGCGGTTCGCGAAGACGGCTTCTTCTTCCTGGAGTTTTGCGCTGTCGCGCAACATCACTTCGCACAGCTCGCGGGTGCCACGGGTGCAATAGACCGGCCCCCGGTATCCCATCCGCGCGAGGACCGGCAGATACCCGCTGTGGTCCACGTGGGCATGCGTCAGTATCACGGCATCGAGCGTTTCGACCGGAACCGGGAATGCGCCCCAGTTACGCAGTCGCAGATTCTTTGTGCCCTGAAAGAGCCCGCAGTCGATCAGCACCCGAAGGCCGGCTCCCTCCAGCAGATACCTCGAGCCGGTGACAGTTTCTGCCGCGCCTAGAAAAGTCAGCTTCATGCCTCACCTCTTTTGATGAATAGGCCGCATGCTGGTCACGTTGCCGCGCGTTGACCGAAGTTGTTGCAGAGCGCCTCAGCGAAGCGTTTGAAGGCGTGCAGTGAGCCGGCGATGCTTTGGTATTTCTCGCGCCCGATTTGCCCGTCCAGCGTGATCAGCATTCCGGAGTCGCGGGCCAGCGCGAGAATTTCTTCGAGTTCGCTGGCGGCATCGCGTGTGTCCTGCGCTTGTCCGGCCTGCGCAGTGGCATGGACGGAAAAGGTATCGTTCGGCATGGCCGGTCTCCTTACAGGTCAACCTCGGCACGCTTATCGCGGGCGTCGCGAGGGCTTTCGATTGCTGCTGTCCTGAAAGTCAGTATTGGTCAGGGCACGGCGGATAGAAATCAGGTGACGCTGAGCTTCGCGTAGGGCGTCCTACGCTCATGTCAGGCATTTCCTACACGCCAATGGCGCAGTAGTGATGGTCGAGTTCGATGCTTGACATGGATCATGAGAACTCTCCCAGCCACGCCTATGCTCGGGACAGGCACTGCGGATCCCGCATGTGAACGCATAACGGCACGTGGTACGGAGATCGAAATGTCCGAAGCTAAAGTTCTTGTCGTCTATTACTCGCGCACCGACACCACGCGTTCACTTGCGTCGGCGCTTGCAGGGATGCTGGACGCCGATCTCGAGGAGATCTGCGACTGCAGCAATCGCGAAGGACCCGGCGGCTATCTGCGCTCGTTAGTCGATGCGATCCGCAAGCGGCACGTTGAAATCGTACCGGCGGGGCGGGATGTCTCGGCGTAT
>NZ_JARESO010000067.1:0-38600 GCF_046030175.1 Paraburkholderia sp. RL17-373-BIF-A | reverse complement strand
GGTTCGAGTGCGTGACCGACTTCGTGCTGCAGTCGCCTAACCGGTTCTTCAGGAACAGGCCGAAGAAGAAGCCCCGCTGTTACGCCGAGACGGCCGTGGTGGTCGGTCCCAAGGACCAGACGACCTGGGTCGATGCGTACGGTCGGGTCAAGATCTGCTACCTGTGGGACGTGGACAGGCCGAAGGACGAGAACGCGAGCTGCTGGGTACGCGTGTCCTCGCCGTGGCAGGGCAATTCGTTCGGCTCGATCTACGTGCCCCGTATCGGCCAGGAAGTGACGATCAACTACCACGAAGGCGACCCTGACAAGCCCTATATTGCCGACCGGATGGTCAACCGGCTCAGGCAGCCACCGTGGTTACTGCCAGCCAACTACGCACTGAGCGGCACGCGGACGCAGGAACTGAAAGGGTTCCAGGCTAACCAGATCGTCGCCGACGACACGCCCGGCAAACTTCAGGTTCAGGTCAGCAGCGATCATGCGCAGTCACGGCTGATCGTCGGCTACAACACGCGTATCGACGGCAACAAGGGGCGCAAGGAAGCGCGGGGCGAAGGCTGGGAACTGGCGACGGACGCATGGGGCGTGCTGCGCGCCAATCAGGGCATGGTCATCAGTACCGAAACGCGCGCGGGCGCAACGGCCCCCGTCAAGGACACGCGATCACGGCGGGCCGCGACTACAGCCTGTCAGCGGGGCGCTCGTACCACGCTTCGGTGCGGGGCTCGATCTCGCTGTTCGCCTATCAGGACGGCATGAAGTTTTACGCGGCCAGAGGCAAGATCGAGTTGCAGGCGCAGGGCGACGGGATGGCGTTGGCGGCGCTGAAGGACCTCACTATCAGCAGCACGGACGGGAAAGTCATCATCACGGCGTCAAAGGAAGTGTGGATCGGCGCGGGCGGTTCATATATCCAGATCAACGGCAGCGGGATTATTAACGGGTCGCCGGGACCGATCCTGGAGAGGACGCCTTCATGGGACGTACCCACTGCCTCGTCCATGCGCATGCCGTTGCCAGTCATGCCCATCACGCCGCTGGCGCAGAACCCTGCCGAGCTTTACACGCAGAAGTTTGATGTGAGCACGGTTGCTGAAAACTTCGGCGACGGGCAGACAGTCGCCGACCAGCCGTATCGCATCTATCTGCCAGATGGCACCCTCAGACAGCAGGGGATGCTGACCGATGGTGCGACGCTGACCGTCAGCACGGCGGAGCCAGCGAAGGTCCGCTGCGAGATCGGGGCGGGTAACTGGAGCGTGGTCGAAGATGCCTACGATCACCACGAACTGGAAAATGACGCTGGGCAGGCCTGAAGCGAGCCTGCTCATTAAAGTGACTTGTAAAAGGTAACAGATGCCTCATCGACATCATACGCATCAACCCGCGACCCCAAAGGCTCCGCCATCGCCCTATGTGGAAGTGACCTTCGTATTCAGGGATACCCTGCAGAAACCGATTGAAGGGTTGTCCGTGCAGATCAGGGCGGGCACGGGTGCGCCGCAAGCGCCTGCATGGAAACTTGGACCAGACAGCGATGATCCGCCTGCGATAGCTCCGGCGCCGACACTGGGGGTGGCGTCGGCCCCCGGTGAGAGTCCGACTATGCCGATGGTTAATAACAAGGCCGACCCGGTAGCGACAGACAAGGACGGCTACGCCCTGACGATCCAGAACGCCGCGCGCAATCAGCCGATTGATGTGCTGGTGAAGAACCAGCGCGGCGAGTACATATGGAAGGCGACCGTGACCCCGAGCAAGGACATCAGCGCCTTCACCGTTGTCAGTCCTGAGTACCACCTGGAAGCGACGACGAAACTGACACCAAAAGAGGAACTGGAGCAGAACCTCAACCTTCCAGTTGTGAAAGAGGGTGAGGTCATGACCGTCGAACGCCTGGTTCATGAGTTTGGACCGTACATTGGATGGTCGCAGAAGGTCACTGAACAGGGCAAGGTAAAAAAGGATTTTCCGACACGCAAGAAGGACGTAACTGAGGATGAGAAAACTCATAAAAAGAAGACAAAAATCACAATCGAGCACCACCTAAAGGTGGTGGACAATGGCAAGCCGCAAACAGTTGCATTTAATTTGCTTGGTTCCAGGTTGAATTTCCCGAAATCAATGTGGTTCACGGATGAGCACTTCGTTTATCTGGCAAATTCGCTTGGCTGTGAGGCTGCGGCTATTAAGGCGCTCTCGAAGCAGGAGGCTGTTGGTAAGGGGAAATGGGAGCCGGATCATGGTTTTGATAAAAATGGTTTGCCAAAAATTCTATATGAGCGGCATAAATTCTACGCCTATACGATGCCCGGGGAGAGTAAAAATAGAAAAAATAAACCAGTAAATCCATATGCAAATAAATATCCGGACATCTGCAGTCCTGCATCAGGTGGATTTGGAAAGGACGGATTGCACCAGTATGAAAGATTCTGTCGCGCTGCAAGCCTGGATATGGAGGCCGCCGCTAAGTCGACTTCGTGGGGCGCGTTTCAGATACTTGGTGAGGCTTTCGACGGGTGTGGGTTTTCTTCCGCCGTGGATTTCGCAAGCGAACACATGAAAGGGATAGACGAGCAGGTTAAGGTATTTGAGGCGTTCATGAAGAACGTGAAACCGCAAGCTGTTAAGGCTTTAAAGGATAAGAGGTGGGAGGATGTCGCAACTTATTACAACGGCGGTGGCTGGCGTAAAAAAAATCCGGACTATGCAAAAAATCTGGAGGATTTCTATACAACATTTAAATGAATTAACTCGGGTGGCTGCAGTCATTTTGTCGTTTTCAGGCGCGGCTAACGCTGCTGAATTGTTGATTTTCGATTCGCCAAATATGATTATGCTAAATGAGCGCGACGGAGTTATTGGTTACTATGGGTCGGTCGAAGGTGACAAGAATTGTGAATTTTTCTTCTACCAGGCTAGAGAGTCTTCATTCAAAGAGGGGGAGTATTCTGGACGTGATATAAGTTCCTTTTCCTTCGCCTTTCCCCCTAAATCATATCGATATAAGGATCGAGATGGGCGCTTTGATTCGGCTGGGGCGGTATATAGCCTGCAAGACCAGCGGATAGTTCGTATTGACAATCCCGCGCCTGGATGCGTCGGTTGGGCGGTTGGTTCATTTGGGAAGAGACCAGGTGACAAGTATGTCGTTCGCTATACCATTGAGAAGAAAACTGAAGCAATTGGTATTCGTGCACTTTCAAAAAAATCAACTTTCTATAAAAAAATCGGCTTACGCTTTGATAGCACGCGCGCGTACCTGGTGGAGGGAGATGTAGTAGTCGTTCTCGCGACATCGAGCACTTATTCCTACGTACGCTATGCGAATCCTGATTTGACCTCAGGAGGACGAGTCACAACAGGCTGGGTCCGCTCTGCCGATCTCGTAAACCCATTCCCATCAGCGGGCAAGTAATGATCGCTCTAATCCGACTCGGTGACACCACCGACCACGGCGGCGAAGTCATCACCGCCTTCGCAAACCATGCGCTACGCCGGACGGCGCGTGGCCCGCGTGGGCGATCTCGTGAAGTGCCCGCTGCATCCCGAAGTCCAGCCTAATATGATCCTCGAAGGCGACAGGAAAATCACGGATCGCGGCACGCCCGTCGCGCGGCAGGGGCATCACGCCACGTGCGGGTGCAGCCTGATTTCGAGTCTTGTCTGATGCCTTGCCTCGATGCTGGAGAGTCGTTGCCAGAAATGGAAATCACAGGGTGTGGTTCATGACCTTGAGTTTCCTGCTCGGACATGAGCGCCGGTGCCTTCATCGTGGATGGGCTCGACCGGTAGCGGGAAATGCAAACGGAAAAAACTCTTGTATTGGGTCTTCTCCGCTTAAATAGCCACGCAGTCCTGCCGCGTTGCCCTACGCACTCCTCCCCCTCAACGCCCAATTGAACACCCGCCGCGTATCCAAAACCGGCTGCATCAACCGATCGAACAACTGCGCGACCGCGCCATCCAATTGCGCAAGTGCCGATGCCTGGTTCACGTCGAAATCAACGGCAGGCATCACCGGCACATGCTGATCTGACCGACCACGCGCAGCACCCGCCGCCGCATCGCCATAACGCGCAATCAACGAATCAAGCCGCGCCACGATCGACGCGACATGAGCCGCACCTACTTCCGCCGCATTCAGCGCCGTCTCATCCTCCAACCCACCGCGTCGTGCAGACCCACTCAACACGCGCGCCCAATGCACGCAACACAGCAACGAACCAGTCGCCAACTCGACATCCGGATTCCACACCACCACGCGCTGCGTCTGCAGCGGCCGCAGCGCGATCCGCAGATCGTGCCAACCGCGATCGAGCTTGCGCACCGCGGCAACCGCATCACCCGCTCGCGCACCCGACCCAGCCAAGCGCACCACCTCCCGCAACGCGCCCAACACCGCGCCTAGTCTCGCCTCGACGTGCCGCGTCGCTGCAAGCGGCATCATCAGAATCGCGACGGCGAACGACACGAGACAACCCACCAGCACTTCTTCGATCCGCAACTCGACCAGCGGCCCCATCGCGAACCCCAGTTCGCCATAGACCAACCCGACGAGCACGGTGATGAAAAACACCCCCGGCGCATACGCGCTCAGAATGTAGTAAGCCCAGCCGAACACGCACAGCGCCATCGCGGCCACCAGCAACACCGGCGAGTCGTGCAGCGGCGCGACCAGCAACACGCTGACGAGCGCGCCGGCCAACGTCCCCACGAGGCGCTGCGCCCCGCGATACACCGTATCGGCGCGCGACCGGGTGCCGAGAAACACGACGAACGTCGTGATGACCGCCCAGAACCAACGCTCCGGCGAAAGCGAGTGGCCGATCAGCATCGCGAGCAACGCAGCGGTCGTGGCGCGCGTGGCGGGAAGCCAGCAGAGCTTGCTACGCAAGTCGGCAAAGCGCTGCGCCGCAGTCCGCGCAACCGCACCGCTCGCCGGTGCAGACGAAGCGCGTCGCGTGTCGCCTCGATGCGCAATCTCCCTGAGCTGCGCAATCGCGTGACGCAATACATCGGCACTCGCCTTGACGCCGCCATCCGCGGGTCCTGATGCAAACGCATGCTGCCCCGCCGCCACTTCCACTTCGACGATCCGTTCACGAATCGTTTCAGCATCCGACGGATTCAGCAGCGCCAACTGTTCTTCGAGTGAGAGTGCGGCTTCGTTCAACGCGGAGAGATGCGCGGCGGCAGCCGGAGCGTGAAGCACACGCGACGCGCGCAGCGTCACCGTATGAACGGCGAGTCGAAAGCTCGCCGCCGTCCGCATCGGCACGATCACGCGGCCTACCAGCGCAACCATCAACGGGCCGAACGCGGACAGCAGGAGCGACTGCGCGAGATGCGTCGTCGAAGGATGCAGATACAGGCCGAGGTAAAAGCACACCACGCCCAGCATCGCGCAACCCAATGCACGCGACCCGCACGCCTGGCACAGCATGCCGGCGAACATCACGACGAGGAAGCCCGCATCGCCGGCCAGCGGATAGCGGCACAGTACGCTCGCCGTAGCGAAGCACACGCAAGCGCAGAGATACAGGTAGAAGAGCGTGCGGAACCAGGCGGTCCGCCGTGCCTCGCGCACGAACAGCGGCGCGACCATCGCAAACAGAATGCCGGGCGCGGCGAGCGTGATGGGCTGATCCTGGAAGACGGTCCACGCGATGCTGACCACGCCGGTGAGCAGGCAGGCGAGCGCAACGCGCAGCGCGGTATGGAGACGCACGAGTCCCGGGTCCGCAACTAGCAGGCGGTCGGCGACGCGCGAAAACGCGGCAGCAATCATGATCGATGATATCCAGGCTAAATGGCCGCCACCGGCTTTTGGCCGATTGCGACAGGGCGGGCGCGCGGGCCCGCCACCTTCGTATCGTCGAACTGGGCCGCCATGCCGGGATCACCGGCTGAAAGCCCCATCCGACGACGGGCGATAACACGCGAACAGACACGCCGAATGCGCTGCAAAGGGTGGCGCAGCGCATCCAGCGGATTCGGGTTTTCCCGGATGATACCGGGTCAAAATTGCGATTGTCGAATTTTTGCCGCAGCGCAGCAGCAGGCGGCGCAGTAGCGCACGTCAAGCCGAGCTAAGTCAAACCTCAGGCCGCGTCGTGGAAAATCACGCCGAGCGTGTGCCGTTGGCCGGAGCGCAAGCGGCTCACACCATGCCGCAGATTCACGCGGTAGGGGCCGCGCGTCCCCTGAACCGGCCGATGATGGACCGCGAACACCACCGCATCGCCCTTGCCGAGCGGCACCACTTCCGTACGCGATTGCATGCGCGGACGTTGCTCGGTCATCACGAATTCGCCGCCGGTGAAATCCGCGCCGGGCTCGGACAATAGAATCGCGACCTGCAGCGGGAACACGTGTTCGCCGTAGAGATCCTGATGCAGGCAGTTGTAGTCGTCGGTGGCGTATTGAAGCATCAGCGGCGTGGGGCGCGTCTGCCCGGCTGCGTGGCAGCGCTCGATAAACTCCGCGTGCGCTGCGGGATAGCGGACATCGATACCCATCACCTCATTCCAGCGATTCGCCACCGGCGCGAGACGCGGATAAAGCGCGGTGCGCAAATCGCCGATCAACGACGGCAGCGGATACGCAAAGTACTTGTATTCGCCGCGGCCGAAACCGTGCCGCGCCATCACGACGCGGCTACGAAACAGCGCATCGCGCGGATAGAGCGCGGTCAGCGCGTCGCATTCCTCTGAGCTGAACAGATTGCGCAGCATCGCGCAACCATACGCGTTCAAGCCTTCTTCGACATCGAACCAGTCGATCGCGCCGACGCGCTGCGCAAGCGAGCGGTGCGCTGGTGCCTCAGCGCCTTTCACGTCCGGCTTCCGTCCCGCACCGGGTTTCCAATCCAAATCCAATGCCAGCGAGTGGGACTGCGTACCCTTCGCAACCGTATCCATAAGCCATCTCCATCAAGCAATCACCAGAACGATGATTGAGTGTAAGGACGCGCGCCATGCCGCGCACTCCGACTCTTGCTTTTCAATTCCGTGCTGTTCACGGCCGGCGCCTCGGCAACGAGCGCATCATGGTCAGAGCGATCCGGCGGCAGCGCCCGCCACACGGCGGCCCCGCGAGCCTTAAGCAAATCCAAACGCCCGCTTCGAAAATGCAAACTTCGCGGGATGTGCCGCGTCGTTCATAGTAGGACCCTATTAAACCCAATGCGCGTATCCGGAGACTGTGCCCATGTCTGCTTCCCCGCAGAAACTCGACGACTGGCTTGACAAGGAGGAGGTCGCCAAAGACGACATCACCGCCTTTCCCCTGAAGGCGATGGCCGCCACGCTCGATCGCGAGGAAAACGGCGACTGCGTGCCGCCGCTTTGGCACTGGCTGTACTTTCTGCCGGTTGCGCCGATGTCCGAAGTCGGCCTGGACGGCCATCCGAAGCGCGGCGGTTTTCTGCCGCCCGTGCCGCTGCCGCGTCGCATGTGGGCCGGCGGCCGGTTGACCTTTCACGCGCCGCTCAAGGTGGGCGAGCATGCCACGCGCACTTCGACGATCGCCAATATCGAAGACAAGACCGGCCGGTCCGGCCGTCTCGTGTTCGTCACGGTGCAGCACACCATCGAAGCCGGTGGCGAACTGAAGCTCGAAGAAGAGCACGACATCGTCTATCGCGACGCGCCGCAGGAAGGCGCGCGGCCCCCGCAGCCGCAACTCGCGCCGGAAGGCGAAACCTCGCGCCGCACGATCGACGCCGACGCTGTCATGCTGTTCCGCTACTCGGCGCTGACCTTCAACGGCCACCGTATCCACTACGACTATCCTTACGTCACGGAAGTCGAAGGCTATCCAGGCCTGATCGTTCACGGTCCGTTGATTGCAACGCTGCTAGTCGACCTGGTGCGCCGCGAGCAACCGGACGCCACGCTGCAAAGTTTCGCCTTCAAGGCAGTGCGTCCGACCTTCGCAGGCCAGCCTTTCACGGTGTGCGGCAAGCCTTCCGCGGACGGCAAGCTCATCGAGCTATGGGCCAAAGACCACGAAGGCTATCTGACCATGCGCGCCACGGCGGCCATTGCCTGAGCTTCGCCTGACCTACAAGAGATTCGATTAATGCAAACCACGCAGCAGGATTCCTTCCAGGACATTCGCGAAGCCGTACGCGATCTGTGCCAGCAATTTTCCGGCGAGTATTTCCGCAAGATCGACGAAGCACGCGGTTATCCGGAAGCATTCGTCGACGCGCTCACCAAAGCCGGCTGGCTGGCCGCGCTGATTCCGCAGGACTTCGGCGGTTCGGGGCTGGGGCTGACGGAAGCGTCGGTCATCATGGAGGAAATCAATCGCGCCGGCGGCAACTCAGGCGCCTGCCACGGCCAGATGTACAACATGGGCACGCTGCTGCGCCACGGTTCCGAAGAGCAGAAGCAAAAGTATCTGCCGAAGATCGCGTGCGGCGACTTGCGTCTGCAATCCATGGGCGTGACGGAGCCGTCCACCGGCACGGACACCACGAAGATCAAGACCACCGCCGAGCGACGCGGCGACCGCTATGTGATCAACGGCCAGAAGGTGTGGATCTCGCGCGTGCAGCATTCAGACCTGATGATTCTGCTCGCGCGTACCACGCCGCTGTCGGATGTGAAGAAGAAATCGGAAGGCATGTCGATCTTTATCGTCGATCTGCGTGAAGCGATCGGACACGGCATGACGGTGCAGCCGATTCTGAACATGGTCAATCACGAGACCAACGAACTGTTCTTCGATAACCTTGAAATCCCCGCCGAGAATCTGATCGGCGAAGAAGGGCAGGGCTTCAAGTACATCCTCGACGGTCTGAATGCGGAACGCACGCTGATCGCCGCCGAATGTATCGGCGACGGCTACTGGTTCGTCGACAAGGTCACCGAATACGCGAAAGAGCGCATCGTGTTCGGCCGTCCGATCGGCCAGAACCAGGGCGTGCAGTTTCCGATCGCGCGCTCGTTCATCAATGTCGAGGCGGCCAGCCTGATGCGCTTCGAGGCGGCGCGCCGTTTCGACGCGCATGAACCGTGTGGCGCCCAGGCGAACATGGCAAAGCTGCTCGCCGCCGATGCTTCGTGGGAAGCGGCCAACGCGTGTCTGCAATTTCACGGCGGCTTCGGCTTTGCGTGCGAGTACGACGTCGAGCGCAAATTCCGCGAAACGCGTCTTTACCAGGTCGCGCCGATTTCCACCAACCTGATTCTTTCGTACGTGGCCGAGCATATTCTCGGGCTGCCGCGTTCATTCTGACTTTCGGGCGCAAACACCATGAGACCACTCGACGGAATCAAAGTCGTCACGCTCGAACATGCGATCGCCGCGCCGTTCTGTACGCGCCAACTGGCGGATCTCGGCGCGCGGGTGATCAAGATCGAGCGACCCGGCGTCGGCGACTTTGCGCGCGGCTACGACGAGCGCGTACATGGACTGTCGTCGCATTTCGTCTGGACCAATCGCTCGAAGGAGAGTCTTGCGCTCGATCTGAAGCAGCCCGCCGCGACGGAGATTCTCGACGCATTGGTCGCGGACGCGGACGTGCTGGTGCAGAACCTCGCGCCCGGCGCCGCGGACCGGCTCGGTCTCGGTTACGACACGCTGAGCACGAAGTATCCAAAGCTGATCGTCTGCGATATTTCCGGCTATGGTTCCGACGGCCCCTACCGCGACAAGAAAGCCTACGACCTGTTGATCCAGAGCGAATCCGGTTTTCTGTCGATCACCGGGTCGCCGGACGAGCCGGCCAAAGCGGGATGCTCGATTGCCGATATCGCGGCGGGCATGTACGCGTATTCGAACATTCTGAGCGCGCTGCTCTTGCGCGGCCGCACGGGGCGCGGTTGCCGCATCGACGTGTCGATGCTGGAGAGCATGGTCGAGTGGATGGGTTATCCGCTCTATTACGCAATCGACGGTCAACCGCCGCCCGCGCTCTCCGGTGCGGCACACGCGACGATCTATCCGTACGGACCGTTCCCCGCCGGCGACGGCAAGACGGTGATGCTCGGTCTGCAAAACGAACGTGAATGGAAGCTCTTCTGCGAGCGCGTGCTGGTGCAGCCGGAACTCGCCGCGGACGAGCGCTTCAACTCGAACTCGAAACGCACGTCCGCGCGTGACGCCTTGCGCGAGGTGATCGTCGCGGCCTTTGCGAAACTGAGCGCGGCGCAGGTCATCGAACGGCTCGATGACGCCGGCATCGCCAACGCGCAGATGAACACGCTCGGCGACGTATGGGCGCATCCGCAGTTGAAGGCGCGCGAGCGCTGGCATGAAGTCGGCACGGCGGCGGGCGTGGTGCCCGCCTTGTTGCCGCCAGGTTTGCCGGCGGACTTCGAGCCGCGCATGGACCCGGTTCCCGCGCTCGGCGAGCATACCGACGCGATCCTGCGCGAACTCGGTTACGACAGCGCGCGTATCGACGCGCTGCGAGCCGCCGGCACGATCTGAATGTTTGCTGTGCCGGCGCGTGAGCGATGCCACCCCGGCGACCTGAACGAATACCACGCGACCTCATCATGAACGACCATCCCAGTCTGACGCTTGCCACCTTCGCCGCTCAACTCGACTTCGACAGCATCCCGCACGCAGTGGTCGAGCGCACCGTCAACCTCTACGTCGACTGGCTCGGTTCGGCGTTGGCCGGCAAGGGCGCGCGGCCGGTCGAGACGATCGCGCGGTTTGCGCGCCAGGCTGGCGGCGCGTCGAACGACGGCCCGAGCGAAGTGTTGATCGACCGCAGCCGCACCACGCCGTATTTCGCGGCGATGATCAACGGCGCGGCGTCGCACTTCGCCGAACAGGACGATGTGCACAACGGCTCGGTGTTTCATCCCGCGACGGTCGTCTTTCCGGTGGCGCTCGCGCTGGCACAAGCTCGTCGCGCGTCGGGCCGCGATTTGATCGCGGCGGCGGTCGCGGGATATGAAGTCGGCATCCGCATCGGCGAGTTTCTGGGTCGCTCGCACTACAAGGTGTTTCACACTACTGGCACGGCCGGCACGCTGGCGGCGGCCGCCACGGCGGGACGGCTGCTCGGTTTGTCGCCGGCGCAGATGCTCGACGCGTTCGGCTCGGCGGGCACGCAGGCAAGCGGCCTGTGGGAGTTTTTGCGCGACGCCGCCGACTCGAAACAACTGCACACGGCCATGGCCGCGGCCAACGGACTGATGGCCGCGCAACTCGCGGCCGACGGCTTCAAGGGCGCGACGCACATTCTCGAAGGCGCGCAAGGCATGGCGGCGGGCATGTCGAGCGACGCGGATCCGGCGCGCCTCGTCGACCGCCTGGGCAGCCGGTGGGCGACGGCGGAGACGTCGTTTAAATATCACGCGGCGTGCCGTCATACACATCCCGCGGCCGACGCGTTGCTCGCCGTGGTGCAGGAACACCGTCTCGCACCGCGTGATATCGCGAAGGTCGTGGCGCACGTCCATCAAGGCGCGATCGACGTGCTCGGCGCGGTCGTCACGCCGCGCACGGTGCACCAGGCGAAGTTCAACATGGGCACGGTGCTGGGACTCGTCGCGCATCACGGTTATGCGGGCGTGACCGAATTCGAGCAGGGTTTCGACGCGGACGCGATCGCCGCCTTCCGCGACAACGTCGAAATGGCCTTCGACGCCGAAGTCGATGCAGCCTATCCCGCGCGCTGGATCGGCAAGGTGACGGTCACGACCACTGACGGCCGCACGTTCACGGGCCGCGTCGACGAACCGAAAGGCGACCCAGGCAATACGCTGTCACGCGATGAGATCGCCACCAAACTACATCGACTGGCGGCGTTTGCGGGCGCGGCCACCGAAGGCGAGGCCGCGCGATTGCTCGGCAACGCGTGGCAAATCGCGGGGCAAACGCAGGTCGGGTCGGTCTTCGAAGCAGAGTCCAACGCGACGGTGGCCGCATGAGCGTCGCGCTGCCGCGCTCCTATCTGTTTGTGCCGGGCAATCGCTCTGAGCGCTTCGAAAAAGCGCACGCGGCCGGCGCGGACGCAGTGATTCTCGATCTCGAAGATGCCGTGCAGCCCGATGAAAAACCGGCGGCGCGCGCGGCGGTGCTGGCCGCTGTATCGGGCGATGCATCGCGGCCCGCATGGGTGCGCATCAACGGCTCGGACACGTCGTGGTTCGACGAGGATGTCGCCGCGCTCGCCGGGCAACCGGGGGTCGCCGGGATCGTGTTGCCTAAAGCGGAGACGCGTGAACAGATCGACGCAGTGCTGACGACGGCGCATTCCACACTGAGCGTGTTGCCGATCGTCGAAACGGCGCGCGGATTTGCGAGCCTCGCGGTGTTGTGCGCCGCGCCGCGCGTACAGCGCATCGTGTTCGGCACGCTGGATTTTCAGATCGATCTCGGTATCGACGGCGACGGCGAGGAACTGCATCTGTTCCGCTCGCAGATCGTGCTGGCCTCGCGGCTTGCCGGGATCGGCGCGCCGGTGGACGGCGTATCGACCACCATCAGCGACGCCGACAGTATCGAAGCCGACGCTCGCCGCGGGCGCCGCTTCGGCTTCGGCGGCAAGCTGTGCATTCATCCGAAGCAGATCGATGCGGTGCATCGCGCCTATGCGTGGAGCGAAGCGGACAAGGCCTGGGCGCAACGTGTGCTGGCCGCGGTGGAAACGAGCCACGGCGCGGCGGTGGCGGTGGACGGCAAGATGGTCGATATGCCGGTGATTCTGAAGGCGCGAAGGATCCTGGCGGGCGCATAGGCCGAGACCAGCGAATCGCCGACGCATAGGCGCGGCCTGGCCATTAACCGCGACGAAACATCGGCTTCCAATAATGCCAATTCCCTGAAGAAGCGGCGTGACGCAATCTTGACGTCACGCGGAGGGGCGCACTCGCGCCGCGTTACCCAAGACCATGCATAGAGCCGTCGCCATATAAAGACAGCCATGCATAACTGTTTTGCGTGCGCGGTCCAGCCGCGCACGGACCACGAGGAGACACAATTTGGCAACCGTCAATTCCGGCGCGCGGCTCGACCGCCTGCCTATCACCCGTTTCCACTGGAATATTCTCGGCCTGATCGGCGCGGGCGCTTTCCTCGACGCATTCGATATCTATCTGGCCAACGGCGCGTTAGCCGCGATGGTCAAGAGCGGCTTCACCGATCTAAGGCTCGGTTCGTTTTTCATCTCGGCGACCTTCATGGGCATGATGATCGGCGCCGGTCTGTCCGGTTATCTCGGCGACCGGTTCGGCCGGCGTTATTCGTATCAGGCGAACCTGGCGATTTTCGGCCTCGCGTCGATTGCCGCATGTTTTGCGCCGAATATCTACTGGCTGATTCTGCTGCGTTTCATCATGGGCGTGGGGCTCGGCGCGGAGCTGGTGGTGGCGGCCGGGACGTTGTGCGAATTCGTGCCGCCGGCCACGCGCGGACGCTGGACTTCGCTGCTCGCGTTGATCATCAATTCCGGCCTGCTCGGCGCGACGGCGATCGGCTATTGGGTGATCCCGCATCTGGGCTGGCGCTACATGTTTGCGATTGCCGGGATCGGTGCGCTCGTCGTGTGGTTTCTGCGGCATCGGATGCCGGAATCGCCGCGCTGGCTGGAGACGGTCGGACGGCTCGACGAGGCCGAGGCGACGGTGTCGGCGATCGAGCGGCAAGTCGAAGCGCGTGTCGGCAAGTTGCCGCCGGTGGCGCGCGTGATGAGTCATGAGGTGCCAGCCGCGCCGTTCTCGGCGCTGTTCGCGCGCGGCATGATCGGCCGCACGCTGGTGGCGGCGCTGACCTGCATGGCGATCAACATGTCGCTGTATGGATTCGTCGCGTGGTTGCCGACGTTCTTCGTCAAGGAAGGGCTGACGATCGTGCAGTCGCTGGGATTCGTGCTGTTGATGTCGTTCGGCGCGCCGGCCGGCGCGGTGGTCGGGTATCTGGTCACCGACCGGATCGGCCGGCGTAACGGCATCGTGCTGTTCTCGCTCGTGACGATCGCGCTCGGCTTCGTGTACGTGCAGATGCGGACGCCGGCGGCGATTTCCGTGGTTGGGTTCGCGCTGGTGACGGCGATCTATACGGTCTGCACGCTGGGACTGTTCGGCTACATCCCGGAGTTGTTTCCGACTGCGCATCGGCTGCGGGGAACGGGTGTCGCCGGCACATGCGGACGCGCCGCATCCATGTCCACGCCTTATGTGGCGCTGTTGTTGTACACGCACTTCGGCGTGACCGGCGTGCTGACTATGGTCGGCGGGGTGCTGCTGTTGCTGAGCGTGGCGATCCTCGCGCTGCGGATCGAGACGAGTCAGCAGACGCTCGAGGACATCTCGCCCGATGCCGATCTGACGCCAGCCGGAGAGTTGTTCGAGAAGTCGGTATAGGCAATTGAGCGCATGAGCGCGGTCCGTCGATTCGCTCTTTCAGACGCGATCGCGCTCCAAAGGAACCGCACCTTGATGCCGCACCACTGCGCTCGCGGACCAGCGCGTGCCCCGCTTTTGTGCGCGCTTCTGGCTGGCGAGCGTATCGACGACGCTTGCGCCGCGGACGTAAAGCGTTCAACAGACGGCCGGTGCCGCCGCATCGCTTTCACATTCGGCCAGCAACGAGAGCAGCTTGTCCAGCGCGAACGGTTTCCTGAGAAAGCCTTTGACGGGTAAGGCAGGCGCTTCGCCGCTGCCGCTCGTCAGAATGACGGGTACGGACGCCAGTTCACTGCGGGCCTGCATCGATTCGATCAGTTCGGCGCCGTCCATGTTGGGCATGCGCCAGTCACACACCACGGCGCTCACGCGCGTGCGTTGCAGTCGTTCAAAAGCTTCGGCGCCGTCCGCCGCCGTGGCGACCGTGTAACCGCGGCCGACCAGCACGGCGCGCAGCGCGGACAATGCCTCGGGTTGGTCGTCGACCAGTAATACGCGACTCATATTGCTTATGCCTGAAATATTCGGTTGGACTGCGCCTCGGGTATTCGTGGCGCCGGCCGTGACAGGGACGTGGGCTAAATTGCCATGTGTTGTTGTCCTGTCGAGCCGCAGGCTAAAGCAAGTGCTGTGCCTGGCGATGTGCGGCGGCGCGTAAGCACGGCTTGCGGGGAGTCATGACGCGCCGCCAGAATCCGTTCAACGCAGCGCGGAGGGGGCACGAGAGCGCATTGCAGGGAATCGATAAGGTCGCGCGCGCCGATCCGGGCATGAAGGTCGGAGCGCGAGCGGTAAGCGGTTCAACGCTTACCTGTATCGCTGCGTCTAATGCATGAAGTTGCGGGCGAGACCAGTGGCTCTGCCGAAACGGTTTAGCGCTTCCTTCACGCCCGGTTAAGATTGGCCTTTGTCTTGCGAGCGCCCAGCGGCGCTTCAACCCAGGCCTTCATCATGCATTTCGATTTCGTGGACTTGCGCTTGCTCCTCAATATCGCCGACACGCAGAACCTGGCGCGCGCGGCGGAGCGCTCGCATCTGTCGGCGCCCGCGGCAAGCAACCGGGTCAAGAATCTCGAGGAACAACTGGGTTTCAAGCTGCTCTATCGCACCAGCCAGGGCGTGACGCTGACGCCCGCGGGCGAAGCCTTCGTGCATCACGCGCGGCTCGTGCTCGAACGGGTCGAGCATCTGGCCGGCGACATGCAGGAGTACGGCGAAGGCATCAAGGGACACGTGCGCATCTGGGCCAACACCACCGCGATCAGCGAGTTCATGCCGGCCGTGCTGAGCCATTTTTTGCGCGATCATCCGGACGTCAACATCGATCTGCGCGAAGTGTTGAGCGGCGAAATCGTCAAAGGCGTGGCGGACAGCGCGACGGATATCGGCATCGTCGCGGGCAATGTGCATGCGGAGCATCTGGAAATGCTGCCGTATCGCGACGACCGGCTCGTGCTGGTCACGTCACGCGATCATCCTTTGGCACGTCTGGCGTCGGTCGACTTTGCGCAAGTGCTCACGGCCAATTTCGTGAGCTTGCCGACGTCGAGCGCGATCCACGCGTTCATCACCAGTGCCGCCGATGCGCTTGGCGCGCGGCTGAAACTGCGCATTCAGGTCGGCAATTTCGAAGCCGCTTGCCGGATGATCGAAGCGGGCGTGGGCATCGGCATCGTGCCGGAATCGGTCGCGCTGCGGCACAAAAAGACGATGCAGATCGCCACGGTCGGACTGAACGACCCGTGGGCGGAGCGCAAGCTCAAGATCTGCGTGCGCAGCCTCAAGGACCTGCCGCCGTTCGCGCGTGTGCTGGTCGACAGGCTGATGGCGGGCATTTGAGGCCGACGTCCGTTGACGTTCACTCCTGCGCGTTGTCGGCCCGGTTGCGCCAAGGCGCCGCCAGCGCGGCCCGTGCGAACGCGTCGAAGTCAGAGACCCCGTATTTCCAATAAGAAACGAGTGTGACAAGGCTGGCGTGCTGGCGCGCGGTTCGTGCAGGTGCCGGCAACGTACGGCACGTTGGGCTCGACATGCTAGCCAGTCCATGCAGAGCAAGCCTTCCCGAGCTTTCCGCCGACCGGCTCCGGGCAAATACCCTTGCCGCCGCAAAAACCCGCGTGTATAGTTTCCGAACTTACTCTTGTTTCGCATCGGAAATTAAAGGGATTCTCATGGACGCTTCCACCATCCTCGCCGACCTCGGCATCGCCCACGCGGCGCAAGCCGGCGACATCGCGGTTCACTCGCCCATCACCGGTGACCTCATTGGCCGCGTGGCCAGCAATACGGTGGCGGAAGTCGACACGGCCCTCGCCCAGGCGAAAGAGGCGTACACCGCCTGGCGCAACGTTCCCGCGCCGCGGCGCGGCGAACTGGTGCGTTTGCTCGGCAATCGTCTGCGCGAGAAAAAGCAGGCGCTCGGCAGCATCATCACGCTCGAGACCGGCAAGATTCTTCAGGAAGGCTTGGGCGAAGTGCAGGAAATGATCGACATCTGCGATTTCGCGGTCGGTCTGTCGCGTCAGTTGTACGGTCTGACGATCGCCTCGGAGCGTCCGGGGCATCGCATGGCGGAGACGTGGCATCCCATGGGCACCTGCGTCGTGATCTCGGCATTCAATTTTCCGGCCGCGGTGTGGTCGTGGAATGCGGCGCTCGCGCTGGTCTGCGGCAATGCGGTGATCTGGAAGCCGTCGGAAAAGACGCCGCTCACCGCGCTCGCCGTCAATCAGATTCTCAGCGAAGCGCTGCAAGAGTTCGGCGACGCGCCGGCCGGCCTCACCGCCTTGATCAACGGCGGCCGCGACGTGGGCGCGAAGCTGGTGGCCGATCCGCGCGCGTCGATCGTCAGCGCGACGGGCAGCACGGAAATGGGCCGCACGGTCGGCGTGGAAGTGGCGAAGCGCTTCGGCCGCTCGCTGCTCGAACTCGGCGGTAACAACGCGGGCATCGTCACGCAAACCGCGGATCACGAACTCGCCATGCGCGGCATTCTGTTTTCGGCAGTGGGCACGGCGGGCCAGCGTTGCACGTCGCTGCGCCGTCTGTTCGTGCATGAGAGCGTGTACGACAAAACCATTGAGCGTCTGAAGCAGTTGTACAGCAAGGTGCCGATCGGCAATCCGCTCGAAAAGGGCACACTGATGGGTCCGCTGATCGACAAGCAATCGTATGGCCGCATGCAGGAAGCGCTGCAACAGGCCACCGCCGAAGGCGGCAAAGTGTTCGGCGGCGAACGCGTCGACGTGAAGGGCTATGAAAACGGCTACTACGTGCGTCCGGCGATCGTCGAAATGCCGTCGCAAACGTCGGTGGTGCTGAAGGAAACCTTCGCGCCGATTCTGTACGTGTTGCGCTACACCGATTTCGCCGACGCAGTCGAGGCGAACAACGCGGCGGTGCACGGTCTGTCGTCATGCGTGTTCACGACCGATCTGCGCGAAGCGGAGCGCTTCCTGTCCGACTCGGGCAGCGACTGCGGCATCGCGAACGTCAACATCGGACCGAGCGGCGCGGAAATCGGCGGCGCGTTCGGCGGCGAGAAGGAAACCGGCGGCGGCCGCGAGTCGGGTTCGGATGCGTGGAAGGCCTATATGCGCCGTGCCACCAACACGGTGAACTACTCGTCGGCGCTGCCGCTCGCGCAGGGTATCGACTTCAATATCGGCTGATACCGTTCGCTTGACCGGCCAAAAAGCAGCGGCGCATTCTTGCGCCGCTGCGGCTTTACACAACCTTCTTCAGCAATCCGTTTGCGCCGCCGGCGTTTGCGAGCGGCCACGCTACTCGTGGAGTAAGACGTGAGTTCCAAAGTCGTGATCGTCGGCGGTGGGGTGATCGGCAGCTCAATTGCGTATTTCTTGCGGCTGTCCGATCCGACAGTCCGCGTCACGGTAATCGAACGCGATCCGACTTATGCGCGCTCGTCGTCGGCATTGTCGGCGGCGTCGATCCGTCAGCAATTCTCCACACCGCTGTCCATTCAGATGTCGTTGTTCGGCATCGAGTTTCTGCGCTCGATCGGCGAACGGCTCGAGGTCGACGGCGCCAAGCCGTCGATCGATCTGCACGAAGGCGGCTATCTATTCCTCGCGACGCCCGCCGGCGAGACGACGCTGCGCGAGAACCACGCGCTGCAAACGAGTCTCGGCGCCGATATCAGTCTGCTCGACAGCCACGCGTTGCAAGCGCGCTTTCCCTGGCTCAACACGGAAGACCTCGTGGCTGGTGCATATGGTGAGAGCGGAGAGGGCTGGTTCGATGGCTACGGACTCGTGCAGGCGCTGCGCAAGAAGGCGCAGTCGCTCGGTGCGCGCTACGTCGCCGCTGATGTCGCCGCCATCCATCGCGATGGCAAACGCGTCACGCAAGTGCAGACCGCGAACGGCGAGGCCTATGCTTGCGACGTGGTGGTCAATGCCGCCGGCGCGTGGTCGCGCAAAGTCGCGCAAATGGTCGGCATCGACATCCCCGTTTACGCGCGGCGCCGCAGTATTTTCAATGTCACGTCGCCGGGGCAGCTCGAACGGTGTCCGTTGCTGATCGATCCGAGCGGCGTGTATTTCCGTCCCGAAGGCAAATCGTTTATCTGCGGCACGTCGCCGTCAGCGGATAACGACCCCGACGATCTGCCACTCGACGAGGTCGATCATGCTCTCTTCGACGACGTGATCTGGCCGACGCTCGCGCATCGTGTGCCGCAATTCGAGGCGCTGCGTGTGCAGAACTGCTGGTCCGGCTATTACGAATACAACGTGCTGGATCAGAACGCGATCATCGGCTATCACCCGGATGTCGATAACTGCATTTTTGCCAACGGTTTTAGCGGACACGGTTTGCAACAAGGCCCGGCGACGGGGCGCGGCATCAGCGAACTGATTCTGCATGGCCGCTACGCCACGCTCGATCTGGGTTCGTTGAGCTTCACGCGCGTGCTTGAAAACCGGCCCATCGTGGAGAAGAACGTGGTGTAGCCGCGCGCGCCGGGGTGATGCGGAAAACGCAATACGTAGTGCGTAGATATCGTTTGCCGCCCATCCTGACGACGGCCACAATCGACGCCGATCTTCCCTCTCGAAACAAGCGGCCCGTCACCATGTTCACGTTCAATCCCGCATTCGAAGCGCCGACCGGTTCGCCGATCCGCGAGCTTTTCAAGTATCTGGCGCAACCCGGCATGATCTCGTTTGCCGGCGGTTATCCGGCGAGCGATCTGTTCGATCGTGAAGGGCTTGACGCCGCTGCGGCACGCGCGTCGCAACACACCACGCTCTGCCTGCAATACGGTCCCACCGACGGCCTTCTCGTCCTCAAGGAACAACTCGCGCAGCTGATGGCGCGCCGTGGCGTGTCGTGTACGCCGCAGGAATTGCTGGTGACGACCGGTTCGCAGCAAGGCTTCGATCTGCTGCTGCGCGTGATGGTCGCGCCCGGCGACGTCGTGCTGGTCGAGCAGCCGGCTTATCCCGCGACCTTGCAAGCGCTCAAGCTGCAAGAGGCCGACGTCGTCACCATTCCCGTCGATCAGGACGGACTCGATGTCGACGCACTCGCCGCGCTGCTCGAAGCCGGCACACTGCGCCGCGCACCGAAGCTGTTGTACACGGTGCCCACCTTCGCCAATCCGACCGGCGCGACTTTGTCTCTTGGACGCCGCACGGCTTTGCTGAAATTGGCGGCACGTCACCGCTTTCTGATCGTCGAAGACGATCCCTACGGCGATCTGCGCTTCAGCGGCACAGCGTTGCCTTCGCTGCTCGCCCTGAGCGAGCAGGTGCCGGGTTCACGCGATTGGGTCGTGCATTTTTCCAGTCTGTCGAAGATCGTCGCGCCGGGTTTGCGTGTCGGCTGGATGCTCGCGCACGTGGAGATTCTTCGGCGCTGCGTCGTCGCCAAGCAGACCGTCGATCTGTGCAGTTCGCCGTGGACCCAGGGGATCGCCGCGGAGTACCTCGCGAGCGGTGCGCTGGAGCGTCATTTGCCGCGCATCGTCGACGCCTACGCCGTGAAATGCCGCACGCTGTGCGATGCGCTCGACGCGCAACTGGCGGAACAGATCGCGTTTCATCGTCCTGCGGGCGGCATGTTCGTGTGGGCGCGATTGAAGGCCGGTCAGAATGCGTCCGATTATCTGCGCGCTTGTATCGAGCGTAATGTCATGTTTGTGCCGGGCGTCGCGTTCTATAAAGACAATATCGATTCGTCGGCATTGCGCTTGTCATTTGCCGCGCCCGGTGTGGCCGATATCGAAACCGGCGTGCAGAGAATGAAGCTGGCGCTCGAGCATTTTTGACGACGGCTAAGGCAGTACTCGCGTAAAGTAGTAATCACGATGCTTGAAATAAACCCGGCGAGCACACAGCATGCAGCCGGGTTTTTTACGCGTACGCTAAATTAAGCGGATTTAGCATAAAGGCTCCGAACGAGTAATGCCATGTATGCCGATGGGCCCTATGCGTAAAGCGTCGGGCCATGTGCCGCGTGTTCCTGTCTATAAGTGCCGCACTGGCTTGCGCCGGTTTAACGAACCGAATCGGCGCATCCAACAAACACATTTCCTAATGGCTTAATCAGGCACATGTCCGATTTTTGTCAAACTCCTCAAGCAAGTCTGACTGTTAAATAGGAAGCGTCGCTGGTTTCCGGTTAAAAATATCGGTTATCATCGCTGCCTTCGGAGATTGATCCCGCTGGCTTAATCCGCTGGGCATCCGCGTTAATACCGTCGCATCGAACCAGAAGAAATCAGATGAAGATGTCGCGCAAAAAGATTGCAATCCTGGTAGTCGGTCTTCTGGTCGTGGCCGGCGTGATCATTCAGGCGGTGTGGCGTCCATTTGCGCATCGCAAAGTCGCCGAGAACAGCGAAGTCGTCCTCGATATTCATCACCCTGACGCGGTGATCGACAGCGAAGCGCTCTCGCGTTTGCCGCGCGACATTCTGCGCGTGCCGCTGTTGCATGACGTGCTGACGCAAGACTTCGTCGACTACTACGAATCGAGCAATACGCGGCTGTCCGCCGAAGGCGCGCTGCGGCGTCTCGCTTTCGAACATCAACTCGACTGGCGCGACGAACTGATCCGCCGTGTCTTCGACGAACCCGCGCACGTGCTGCTGTGGCGCTCGCCCGACGGCCGCCTCGGCTACTGGGTGATGTCGATGCATCGCAACGGCTTCGCCAAGCTGCTGCAAGGCGTGGGCAACCTCGCCACGAGCGATGCGCAACTGAGCCAGGTGGCGAAGCTCTCCGGCGACGTGCCGGTCTATGCATTGAAACTCGCGGTCGGCCGCACGCTGCTGTTCGCCACCAAAGAGGACCGCCTGGTGGTGCTGTCCGCACCCGGTGTATTGCTCGACGGCAAGGGCGGTTTGCTGAGCGAGCGTGCCGACGCCGTGTCCGAGATGCTTTCGTCGGGCCGTGACGACGCCGCGCATGCCTATCGGCTCGACGCGTCCGGCGACGCGCCGAAGGGCCATCGGCTGGTGGTGTCGGCGAATTACCTGTCGTTTGGTTATCAGGCGTTTTTCTCAGGCATCGACGCGCTGCGCTTCGACTTCTCGCCGAACGGCAACGCCGCGGCGAACTGGCAAACCTCGGCGCTGATCGAGCCAGGCAAGTTGCCGCAGCAATGGAACGGCGCCGACCTGTGGCGCGCTTTGCCAGCCAATGCGGCGGCCTGTACAAGCTTGCCGGCGGACTGGAAAGAGGCCTCGGGTCTGTTGGGCAAGGTGACCGACGGCGGCGCGGACAACGCCGCCGCGATCGGCGACCAGCTCACCGGTCCCGCGGCGGTGTGCTGGTATGCGAAGTCCACGCTGGTCGCGCCGGTGTTCGTCGCGCGCGTGAAGCAGCAGGACGCGGCCGGCATCGCCGCATTGAAGACCGCGCTCGGCAAGACTTTCGGCAACGTGATCGGCGCCTATGAAGCGAAGGCGGCCAAAGCCGACGGCGCCGAATCGGGCTATCGCCGCTTGCCGGTCACCATGCGTGACCAAGGCGCGGATGTCACCGTGTGGCAGCGTCCGGTTAGCGCGCGTTCGGGCACGGCGGTGAGCAGCAAGGCGTCGTTCGCGTCGCAGTTGTCGGCGGAACGCTATTTCCCGGTCACGCTCGCGCTCGCGCACGGCTATCTGATTTTCTCGCCGGACGGCCGGCTCGTCGACGATACGCTCGCGGTGCTCGACAAGCGCTATCCGGCGCTCGCCGATACGCTCGCGCCGCAACGTCTGCCGCGAACGATTCTGACGCTCACGCCGTCGTCGGCTGCCGCGCTGATCGAACGCGAGGCGGGCGCGGCGTTGCCGGCGGATCAGGAAGCGGTGTTCCGCAACGCATCGCGCACGCACCTGGTGCCGAAGCTGCACGCGCTCGCTCATTACCCGCCGGTTTCGCTGACGCTGCCGCAGGACCTGCCGGGCTCGACGGGCTGGGTGCCGGTGGAGTGGTGGTTCGATCGCGCGAAGGCCGATGCCGGTGCGAATACCGCCGCTGCCGATACGCCCGCGGATCAGCCCGGCACTGAGGGCGACTGAGTGCGCCGCCTTCGCGTCTCCTCGCGCCGCGCATGGCTCGCGCGCATGGCTTCACTATGCGCGCTGGCAAGCCTCGCGCCTTACGCACACGCGCTCACCACCACCGCCGCATCCCCTGACCCCGACGCACTCTCACCGCAACAATCCGCGGCGTTTCGCGCGTGGTTCGCGCGCATCGTCGACCAGCAGATGCGGCGCGGACCGACCCCGCGCTGGACGCAACGCGATTGCGCGGGTCTCGTGCGCTTCGCCGTCGGGGAAACGCTCAGGCCGCACGACACCAAATGGCTGCGCGCCAACGGCATGACCAGTCTCGCCGATACCAGCAGCATGCCGCCCGAGCTGCAACTGTCCGCGCCGCAGCGCACGATCGCCAACCGCTGGACCCAGCTCGACGGTTCCACCGGCGCGTACGCATCGGCGATCGCACTGATTCAACGCAATAGCCGTTTTGTTTCGAAGGACGTGAACCAGGCGTTGCCCGGTGATCTGCTTTTCTTCGACCAGGGCGACGACCAGCATCTGATGATCTGGCTGGATCGCTACATCGCTTATCACACAGGCACCGTCACGCCGACCGATACCGGTCTGCGCGCCGTCGCCGTTTCCGACCTGATGCAATGGAAAGATTCCCGCTGGCAGCCGCTCGACGGCAATCCGAATTTCGTCGGCGTGTTTCGTTTGGACTTTTTGACACCATGACCCGAATGATTTCCGTCACGCCATCGAGTGCTTGGTTGGGCAATGCGCGCCGTCGCGCGGCATGCACGTTCGCCGCATTGCTCCCGGTCTTGCTCGCGGCCATGATGCTCGCCATCGCACCGGCCGCCCATGCCGACGACGACGCCGCGAGCGCCGCCGCCGCCGATGCCAACATCGCCGGAAATCCGACGCTGCAGACAGCGCCGTCGAGCAATTTCAGTTCACAGAAGGTCGACGGTCAGCCGTTCTTCCTGCTTTCGGACGCGAGCTTCGGCAGCGATCAACTGGCGCAGGTGCGGCTCGAAGCGCCCGGCCGCGATTTCAAGGACGCGTTGCAGGCTTTTGGCGGCGCGGACATCGTCGTGTATCGCGTGCCGAAGCCGCTGGACTTTCTGAAGGCGCAAAAGAATCTGCATCGGTTGAATGTCGCGCCGAACTATCAGGGCGAAGGGCTGGCGAACACGCTCGCGTATCTGTGGGACCGCTGGTTTACCGAAGCACGCCGCGCATGGCAGCGTGTGTTGTCGTTCGCGACCCGCAGCAAGGCGACCGAAGCGGCGCCGCAATTCAAACTCGGCGAGCAGACCGGCAAGCCGACGCAATTCGAGCCGAACTCGCAATTCGCGCCGCTCAAAGGCTACGACATGGTCGCGCGTTTCCGCTATCCGATCTGGGATGCGAAAGTGATCGAACCGCCCAAGGGCGTGAACCTCGCGGGCAGCAGCAGCAACTTTATCGAAGCCAGTTCGGGCAACGTGATGATTCCGGTCGGCAAGCTGCCGCCGGGGCTGTATATCGTCGAGGCGGTGATCGGCAACTATCGCGCGCACACGCTGTTGTTCGTGTCGGACACGGTGGCGGTGGTGAAAGCGGCATCGAGCGGCATGCTGGTGTGGAGCACGCGGCGCGATAACGGCAAGCCCGTGGCGAATACGGAAGTGAACTGGACCGACGGCGTGGGCGTCCTGCAAAGCGGCTCGACCGGCAACGACGGCGCGCTGGTGCTGCAACACGTGAGCCCCGAGCGCAGTTATGTGCTTGGCACCGATCCGCAGGGCGGCGTGTTCGTCTCCGAGAATTTCTACTACGACAGCGAGATCTACAACACGAAGATCTATGCGGTCACCGACCGTCCGATGTACCGGCCGGGTGATCCGGTGCATGTGAAGTTCATCGGCCGCACGTTCCAGAACGCGACGCAATCGTCGGCGCCGGCAGAGGCCGATATCAAGCTTGACGTGCTCGATCCGAACGGCGCGCCGGTGGCGACCAGCAAGGTGCATTTCGCGTCGGACACGGGCGCGGACACCGCGTTCACGCTGCCCGCCGATGCCACCGCCGGCGGCTACACGCTGCGCTTCGACTACAACGGCGATGTATACGGCAGCGCATTTCGTGTCGCCGAATATGTGAAGCCGCACTTCGACGTCAACCTGTCGATGGACAAAGCCGACTACGCGACCGGCGAGACGCTGAAGGGCAAGATCCAGTTGCGCTATCCGGACGGCAAGCCGGTGCGCGACAGCAAGATCTCGGTCACGCTGCGCGCGCAGAAAGTGACGATCGTCGACGGCGAACTGCGTTACGCGGGTCTGTTCCCGGTCAAGCTCGAACAACAGGAACTGAAGACGGATAGCGACGGCAACGCGAGTCTCACGCTGCCGGCCGCGAAGGAGCCGAGCCGCTATGCGTTGACGCTGTTCGCGCAGGACGGCGCGGCGTACAAGGTGCGCGTGACGCGCGAAGTGCTGATTGCGCGCGGCGCGACGCCCTATCGTTTGACCACCGCCAAATCGTTCTCGCAACCGAAGGAAGCAGTCAGCTTCGATCTGCAGGCGCTCGGCGCGGTCGATCCGGCGTCGCATGCGCCGTCGAAATGGGAATGGACGCGCCTCGAATCGCAAACGCATGGCGAAGGCGCGTTGAAGGGCGCGAGCGCGGGCGGCAAGCTGTCATTCCCGGTGACGTTCGACGAACCGGGCTCCTACATGTTGTCGGTCAAGGACGACCTGGGCAACCTGCTCGCCGCGTCCAGCCACTGGGTCGTGGGCGATGGCCTGAAAGCGATTCCGGGCAGCGTCGAGATCGTGTTCGATCGCGACAAGTACAAGATCGGCGATACCGCCGAAGCCCTGATCACCTTCCCGATGCCGGTGGACGACGCGTTGCTCACGCTCGAACGCGACAACGTCGAGCGTCGCGCGCTGCTCACGGCGGGCGGCGACTGGCTGCAATTGCAGCGTGTGGCGCCGTCGCAATGGAAAGCGCGCATCAAGGTGGGCGAAGACTTTGCGCCGAACATGACGTTCTCGGTGCTGTACGTGCACGCCGGCGAATACGTGTTCCAGAACGCAGGCATTGTGGTCGCGCAGCCGCAGATCGAACTGAACGTGAAAAGCGACAAGCCGGTGTACGGTCCGGGCGACACGGTCACGCTGAATTTCGACAGCACGTTGAACGGTAAGCCGGAAGCGGCGAATCTGACGGTGAGCGTGGTCGATGAAATGGTCTACGTGTTGCAGCCGGAAATCGCGCCGAATATCCTCGACTTCTTCTATCACCCGCGCCGCAATAACGTGCGGACTTCGTCGAGCCTGTCGTTCATCACTTATGACCTTGCGCGCTCGCCGCTGAAGGGCGCACCGGGTGGACCGCAACGCGCGAACTACAACGAGCGCGGCGTGAAAGTGCTGGAACGGCCACGCCGTGACGATCAGGACACGGCCGCGTGGGAAGGCAGTCTGAAAACCGACGCGAACGGCCATGCCACCATGACATTCAAGATGCCGGATTCGCTGGCGCGCTGGCGCATCACGGTGCGCGCGGCGGCGCCGGACGGCATGGTCGGTCAGCGCACCGCTTACGTGCGTTCGGACAAGGCGCTGTATCTGAAGTGGAGCGGACCGTCGCACTTCCGCGTCAACGATCAGCCGGCCATCGACATGATCGCCTTCAATCAGACCGACGCGGACATGGACGCGCAGTGGGTGGTCGAAGGCGGCGGGTTGTCGCTCAATCAGAAGGTCACGCTCAAGCGCGGCGCGAACTATCTGCGTCTGCCGAGCGGCGCGTTGAAAGATGGTGTGATCAACGCGACGCTGCGCAGCGCGGGCAAGGACGTCGACCGTCTGCAAACCACGATTCATCTCGACGCGAGCGGGTGGCTCGATCTGCATCAGAACACGGTGGCGCTCGACGGCTCGAACAAGCCGCTCAATCTGCCGCAAGATGCGCAGGGTGTCGGCGTGCGTTTCATCGGCAGCGCGCAAAGCCAGTTCATGCGCGTCGCCGACGATCTGATCAACTATCCGTACGGTTGCGCCGAGCAGACCTCGAGCCGTCTGATTCCGCTGGCGCTCGCGCATGATGCGATCGGCCACGGCCGTGGCTACGACGATAGCGCGAGTTCGACGCAAGGGCTCGAAGCGCTGCTGCGCAACCAACGGCAGCGTCTGGCGATGCTTGCGGGCGTCGGCGGCACATTCGGCTGGTGGGGCGATACCACCGGCGGCAGCGCGCTGATCACGGCCTATGCGTATTACGCGGACTGGCTCGCGAGCCGCAGCCTCGGCATCAGCCTTCCCGCCGACAACTGGCAGCACGCGATGGACGTCTATCGCGACGCCGGGGCGAAAGAGCCGCTGCTGCATCGTGCGCTGGCCTTGTGGTTCATGCAGCAGATGGGCTTGCCGGTTGCGACGCCGGTGTCGGGCGTCGCCGCGGACCTGATGAGCGATGCGGCGGCCACGGCCAATGCGCCCGCGCGCGACGGCACGTATGGCGCGTCGGACAGCATCGTGTTCGCGCAAGCCGATTCGCCGCGCGGCAAGCAGATGGCGACGCTGCTGATCGCCAGCATGGCGCGCAGCACGAGCGCGCAATTGCCGGATGGCTTCGACGCCGCGGCAAGCGCCGCGCGTACCGCGTTGAGCAACGATCCGGCGCCGCTCGTGCAAAGTCTGCTGGTCATGTCGGGCGGCGACGGCGGCGCGGCGGTCGATGCATCCGCCTTGCTCGCGAAGAGCAGCGCCGATTATCCGACGCTCGATCGCGCGTTGACGCTGTTGTGGTTGCGCAAGGCGCTAGGCGGCGATGTGCCGGCCGCGTCGTTGCCGTCGCTGCAAGGCGCGGGCTGGACACGCGCCGCGACGCCGACCGGCACGCCGCTCTACAAGTGGACCGGCGCGGGACTGCCGACCACACTCGCCGCAGGCGCCGCGCGTACCGACGTCAACGCGCTGGTTTCGTTCCGCAGTCATACGAGCGAGGACAGCCGTCTTAACATCACCGTCGAGCGCCGTTTCTACAAGCTCGAACCGGTCGAGATCGCGGTCGATCCGAAGATGGGAGCAGCAGGCGGCGAGAGCCAGTTGGGCCGCTCGACATTCACCGCGCGTCTGGTGAAGCAGAACGACGCGATCGACAGCAACGCGCTGTACGTCGACGAAGTCACGCTCACGCCGCGCTCCGGCAACGCGTACCACTACGGTCTGCTCGACGTGCCGCTGCCGCCGGGCGGCAATGTCGAGGCGACGAGCTGGGGCGTATCGATCGACGGTCTGCCGGGCGCGAAAGATGGTGCCAGCGGTCCGCAGCCGTTCCAGCGCGTTGCGTCGTATGAGATGGGCGAGCTGGCTTATCACCAGCCCGTGCCCTTGCTCGACCGGCCGGTCACGCTGCGGCAACTGGTGCGCTTCGCGTTGCCGGGCACGTTCGCGCTGCCGCCCGCGCGCTACTTCCGCATGTATCAGCCGGACGCGAAGGCGTTCGAAGGCGGCAAGAGCGATCGCGTGACGACGTTGCGCATTCAGTAAGCGAGACGAGACCGCCATGTTCCGCACGCTTCGGCCTCTACGCGATCGTCTGGCAGCCAGGCTGCGGATCGCGCTTGCCGTGGGCGTCGGGTTCGGTTGCTGTGTTTGCAACGGCACCCTCGCGTATGCGGCGACTTCATCTCAAACGGTGTCCGGTTCGCAGATGCTGCGCTTCGCCTGGCTGCGCGACGGCCAGAGCCAGCTTTGGCAAGTCGACGGCAGCGGTGCCGCGGTCGGCTTCTCGCCGCAGGGCGCGGGTGTCTTGCCTGCGACGCTGGAGACGCCGCTCGGCAGCGTATGGAAGCTGTTCGTCTACGGCTATCTGGTGGACCGCAACATCGCCACGCCGGACTACGCCTGCAACGGCGGCGATCCGGAAGAAGTGTATTGCTGCATGACAGGCGGTCACATCGACCGTGAACATGCGTTGGTGCAGTCATGCGGGCTCTTTTTCGAACCCGCGCGCCTGCAGCTCGATTCCGCCGACTGGCGCAAGTATTGGACGGCCGCTCACGCGCCCACATGGCTGCGCGATCTGCATGCCATGACGCCCACGCGCCTCGTGCCGGTGACCGAACTGCTCGCCGCCTTGCAGGCGATGCCCGTCGGGCCGCGCGAAGCGGCGGCGAGCACGCTGGTGTCGGTGCTGACCAGCGGACGCGGCGAAGGCACGGTGTCGCTTTACGGCAGCGTGCTGCGCGCCAAGACGTGGACGATGCCGGACCCGGCGCGTCCGGGCGCTTCGATCGGCGGCGCGGCGGGCTGGCTCGCCGACGGCACGCCGGTATGGCTGGGCGGTCCGGGCGGCAGCGCGCGCGTGCTGGCGGCCGCCGCACCGCGGATTGCGCCGCTGCTCACGCAAGTCACCGTGCCGGACGACGGCGCTTGCGTTCTGGTCGATTTCTTCAGCCGCTATCCGATTCGCGAAGTGCTCGGCGATAAAGGACCGGCCGCTGCGTCCGAGGGTCCGTTGCGCGGTGATCTCCGGGTCGGCTTCGTCAATGGCAATTGGGCGCGGGTGACGAGTCGCGGCGAGCTGCGACTCGATCGCGATGCGGCCGGCGCGCCGCAAGTGGTCGGCCGATTCGGCATGAACGACTATGTGGCCCGCGTGGTCGAGCGCGAAGGCGACACGAGCCAGGCGGAAGCGGCGAAGGCGTTGGCGGTCGCGGCGCGCACCTACGTCGTACAGCACGGCAACCACGATCACGGCTGTTTCCGTATCGACGACAGCAGCAGCACGCAGCGCGTCCTGCCACGCGCGCCGACGGCCGCCGCGCGCCATGCCGCTGATGTGACCGATGCGTTGGTGCTGACCGGTGTGCCGGTTCAGTATCACCACGACAAAGCCGCGCCAGGACAAATGAGCTGGCTGGCCGCGAAGGCCTCCGCGCAAACCGGCCTCACTTTCGACGCGATTCTCGCGCGCACCTGGCCGCAAGCGACGCTGACTTCGTTCCAGAGTCCGCTTTCGGGCGACTGCGTCGAGGTGGCCGGCGCGCAGGCATGGCTGCAACGCAACGCGCCGTTGTGGGCGCGGCGCATGGACGGCGCGGCGGGCTACGAAACGCCCGATCTGCCCGCGGTGTGCGCCGTGCGCGAAGGTCGGCCGTATGCGGATGCGCAGCGCAATCGCGTGTACGTGTATCGCTTGCAGACCGAAGAGGACCGTATCGCGTTGGCGCATGAATACATCCACCTCGCGTTCCAGCATCATCCGCGTGGGCTCGATGAGACGTTCGTCGAGCGCACCGCGCGCACGCTGATTCGTACCGACAATTCGATCCAATGAATACCGTCTCGTGCTCGCCGATATCCTTGTTGCGCTGGTCGCCTTCGCGGCTCGCTATCCGTGTTCGCGCCGTCGTAACGCTGGCCGCGGTCGGGGCTGCGTTTGCGCTCTGCACTGCTGCGCCGAATGCCGAAGCCGCCGACGCCGACGGCGCGATCGCCGATCTGACCGGCTCGTTCGGCGGTTGGCGTCACAGCGGGTTGACGAACGAGGGCGAGCATTTCGTCGCGGCTTATCCGCGGCCACCGGTCGATCGCGGCGCGCAGCGCTATCGCACGCTGATCGAGGGACGCCTGAAGCACATCGACAAACACGCGCGCAAGCCGCCGACGCTGGTCGTCAACGGCAATCCCACACCGCTCTACACCGACGACGAAGGCGCGTTCGCGCGGCCCTGGGCGTTCGGCGCGGGTTCGAACAGCATCGAGCTGATTTCCGCCGACGGCAAACAGCACCAGCGCATGCAATTCTACGAAGCCGACCGTAGCAAGCCGCAGGCGAAGCTGCGCGCGATGGTCACGTGGGATGATCCGCATGCGCAGGTCGATCTGCATGTGATCACGCCGGGCGGCCTGCATGCCTTCTTCGCCAACCCGACGCTTGAAGACGGCAGCGGTTTCGACGTCGATTCGGTGGACGGCGCGGGGCCGGGGATCTTTTCTTCGGCGGCACCCGAGCATGGCACGTGGCTGTTCTTTCTGAATTACTGGGGCAATTTCGATTCGACCGGCTACAACTTCGACGCCGCCGCGCACGATCGCGACGTGATTACGGCGACGTTGACGCTGGTGTTCAACGAAAACACGCCGAACGAACGGCGTGAAACGATGGTCGTGCCGCTGCGCAAGATCGGCGACCTGATGCTCGTGAAAAGCGAGCGACTCTGACAGCGGGATGGGAGCAGTGACGATGAAGGTCGAGACGACGGGTTGGATGATGGCGAGCCGCGGTTGGCTCGCAATGGCCTGCGTGGCTAGTTTGGCCTGCTTGCTGGTAGCGCCGGCGGCGCACGCGAGCGACATCGACTTCGCCGCGCCGTTGAACGGCTGGCGCAACACGAGTGGCGATAGCGAGCGTTATACGCAGGACGTGCACTACCCGGCGGTGGCGGTGTCGACGCCGGAGGGGCAGTCCAAATTCGCGCTGATCGAAGGGCAGATCCGCAACACGCCGAAGAAGAAGGGCACGTCGGTGGGCACGCTGGTGGTCGACGGCACGCCGCTGCCGCAGCGCGTGGAAGAGGACGGCAAGTTCTCGCGGCCGTATGCGTTTCCTGCTGGCAGCAACGGCGTCGAACTGCGCGCGCCGGACGGCAGCCGCAAGCGCGTGCAGTTCTACGACGCCTACAGCGGCAAGACCCAGCCGAAGCTGCGCGTGCTGCTCGCGTGGGACACCGATGGCACCGATCTGGATCTGCACGTCGTCTCGCCCGACGGCGCGCACACCTGGTACGGCGAGCGCGTCGCGCCGAACGGCGGCGCGCTCGACGTCGACGTGACGACGGGCTATGGGCCGGAGATTTACTCGTCCGCGGCGCCGTTAAAGGGCACGTATCTGGTCTATGTGAATTACTACGGCAGCGGTAATAGTGGCGCCGATATGACCGTCGCGCAGGTGACCATCATCACGAACGAGAATACGCCGAACGAAAAGAGCGAAACGATTCGCGTGCCCATGCGCAAGGCAGGTGAATTGACGCTCGTGAAAACGTTTGTCTTGCCGTAAAAGCAGCGGACGCGAGTGGCTTATGATTTTTCTGAGTGCGACGATGCGAAATGGCTTAATTTGTTGATAAACCTTCACTTAATAAAGGCGAGATTTTCATTAAGTAGGAAGAGTGTTTATAAATCAACAAAAGCGTGTAATGATCGCGCTCATCGGCTTGCTTTTTCGTCAGCCGGTTTTCAAATGCTTGCGCGAGGTAAGCCAGTTTTGCGCGGGGCCGTCGCTAGCCCGCAACGCATACGCCAGCGCGGGCCATAAAAACGTCAGTTTGCGAATGGGGCAGAAGAAAAATGAATTCACTCGACCAGAAGCAGCCGCTCTTGACCTATGACGGCAAGATTGGGGAGTTGTACGGGATCTTCATCAAAAATCTGCTGCTGCAGATCATCACATTAGGCATTTATCGATTTTGGGCGACCACCAATACTCGCCGATATATCTGGTCGCGCATGCGTTTTCAAGGTGAGCGGTTTGAATACACCGGGACCGGCGGTGAATTGTTCAAAGGGTTTTTGCTGGCGATCGCGATTATGATCGGCGCGGTTATCGGCGCGGGCATTCTCAGCGCGGTTCTGCGCGCCGTTACGGGAAGTGCGTTGCTGGGCGCGTTGCCGTTTCTTGCGCTTTACGTCGTGATCGCAGTGGTCGCGGCGGGCGCGTATTTCAGCGCGCAGCGTTATCGCCTGAGTCGCACGCAGTGGTGCGGGATTCGCGGCGGCATGACCGGTTCGTCCTTCGTCTACGGCGTGTATGTGTTGCTGTATGGCCTGCTGTGCATCGTCACGCTCGGTCAGCTGGTGCCGTGGGTGTCGATGCGCCTCGCGGAACGCCGCATCAACGCAAGCAGTTTCGGCAGCTTGCCGTTTCACTTTGAAGGCCGCGCCCGCGCGTTGTATGCCGCGTTCGTCGGTACGTTTGTCGGCGTGGTCGCGCTGCTGGTCGCACTCGGGGCGATCTTCTTCAAGAGCTTCATGGCGCTGCTGCCGATTGGCCACGCTCCGCTGAAGGGAAACGATCCCGCGGCGCTCGCCGCTGTCGGCTCGGTGTTTCTGTTTTACGTGCTGTTCATCGTCGGCGCGTTGCTGATTCAGTGCTTCTACCTGGCGCTGCTCACGCGCCATGTCATGGGCAATACGACGCTGGGCTCGCAACTGCGCTTCGGCAGCAGCGTCACCGCGGGGCGTCTGCTCGGCATGATCCTCGGCAATCTGGCCATCGTCGTGTTCACGCTGGGCTTGGGTTTGCCGATCGTGCTGCATCGCGTGATGCGACTCGCGGCGGATACGCTGCAAGTGTCCGGTCAGCTCGATCCGCAGACGCTGGCTCAAAGCGATCAGGCGGCGCCGCGTACCGGCGAGGGCATGCTGAATCTGCTCGATCACGGCGGCGCGTTCTGATTCTGAGGCGGCGTTGACCTTCTCCGATTCAGAGGGCGCGCACTCGACGGGCACGCGCTTTTACGACGGTCGCAGTGCCGCTGCTCATGCGGTGACGCTGCGCTGGAGCGACGCGTTTCTCTCCATCGACGGCGAAGCGGGCGAACTGGCGGTGTGGCCGCGAGCGCGGCTGGTCGTCGGCGAACCCGATCCGGAAGGACGAGTCGCGTTGTCGTGCAAAGGCGAGTCGGGCCGCGTGTCGACCGATCCTGCTACGTTGCCGGCGCAGATCATGCCGCGGCGCATGAAGCGGCGGCACTATCTCGGCTGGCTGATGGTCGGCGTGGTGGCGCTGGTGCTCGCGTTCGTGCTCGTCGTGCGACTGCCGGCGGTGGGCGCGGCGCTGGTGCCGCGCAGCGCCGAAAACCAGCTCGGCGAGATGGTGGAGGCGGTCGTCGTCGGCAAGGACAAAGTGTGTCGCGGTGAAGAGGGACAGCGCGCGCTAGAGCGACTCGAAGCGCGGCTCGCTCATGCTGCGGGTATCGCGCAACCGGTCCACCTGGAGGTGGTCGACCGCAAGATGGTCAATGCGCTGACGCTGCCTGGCGCACGCATGGTGATCATGCGCGGTTTGATCGAGCGAGTCGGCAATGCAGATCAACTCGCCGGCGTGATGGCGCACGAGACCGGACATATCGCGCGACGGGATCCGATGGTCGCGTTGTTTCGCGGCGCTGGTATCGGCGTGATCAGCGCAACGCTCGGCATCAATCTCGGCTTCGCCGATGTGTCGTCGCTGGCTGGGCGACTCGTGGGTTTGTCGTATAGCCGCGATATGGAGCGCCTCGCCGATGCGAACGGCGTCGCCTATCTGCAAGCAAGTGGCTTGCGCAGCGACGGGCTCGCCGGTTTTTTTGCGCTGACTGACACGCGCAACGGCACGCGCAACGGCAATGCCGGCGCTGCGGTGGAATTCCTTTCGGATCATCCGCGGACGAGCGATCGGCAAAAGCAAAGCCAAGGGTCACCGCTCGGCGACAGCGCGTTGACGCCGCGCGAATGGGCCGCTGTCCGCTCGATGTGCGGCAAGCCGTGAGCCACGCGACTCATTGAGAGCGCAGCGATGAAAGCCAATGCGTTCAAGGAGTTGGAGGAGTCATGCGCAGGTTGTCCACAGCCTTGCGAACAGTTTCTGTGGACAAATGCTGTGGACTTGGTTCGATCGCGAGCACGCCCTCAGCAAGAAGGCGGCTCGTGATGCTCGATGCACGTCGTTGGACGATCAAAGGTCGGAGTCCAATCTCCGCTCTTCGATGACGTCACGCGTGGCCGCCCAATACGGCGGACGGTTGTAGTACTCGTGCACGGACGTGCCCCATTGCATGTCCACCATCGAAGGCCAGTTATCCTTATCGAAGCCCGGCGCGTTCTTGATGCGTTCGGCGCTTGCGTCGAGCACGAAGCACTTGTCGTCCGTGTCGAGCGTGAGCGCGCTCCAGGGAATCGCGTGAAGCGTGTCGCCTATGCCTAGAAAGCCGCCGGTGGATAGCACCGCGTAAGCGATTCGGCCGCCGCGTACGTCGAGCATGATGTCGGAGATCTTGCCGACATGTTCGCCGTCGGACGACATCACCTTGTTTCCATCGAGCGTCGATGCCGCCATGACATCCGGTCCGGGTCCGTCACCGATGCCGACTCCAACAATATTTGCGCCCTGTGCGCCGGCGGATGCCGGGACTTGGGGATCGAACGTGGTCATGATGTGCTCCTCGTAAAAAGCGTACATGGGGAGCGCGCAACGACTATGCCTGTTACCTGGGGAATGGTTGGCGCGGGAGCGCCTTCTGACGGTTGCCGCCGCCCGTTGCCGCCCGGCAGGTGTGGGTTGCTCGGCCATGCGGCGGTGCGCACCTGGAATCGCGCAATTGTGGGAAGCGTTACCGGCGAATGTTGCGCGACCGCGGCGGGTGACGCCACGGCTCGACGCAATGGGCCAAGCCGCGTTTCGGCGCGTAGCTTGCGCAAACGGATCTTGTCGGGCTGTTCAGCGCGAGGTGGGATGCCGAGCCCGGCGGCGCGAGGACGCAGCGATCCAAAGGAAAGCGCTTACCCTTTCTTACCGGAGCTCAAGTTTCGACGCAATGGGGTCGATAGGTGTTGTAGCCGGCCGTGCGTCGTCCACAAGCTGTTTGCGGCGCTATTGCATAGGTGCTCGATTCGCCGCTAGCGGCCGGCGGCCGGCGCATCGAATAAGCGAAATCAACGGAGGTTGCTATGCAAATCGACAGTGCGTTGTCGTCGACACTGCCGGGACCGGACCGCGTGACGACGAAAAGCCCGTCCGCAGCGGACGACGCCGTCATGCTGACATCGACGGTGGATGCACCCACGCAGGATGACGCCGTCCATATCTCCGCGGAAGGCGCGGCGACGGCGACGGCGGCTCAAGATGGCAATACGGGCCAGGGCGACGCAGTCAGCGATTCTGCAAGCCAGGGCACACCGGCATCCGGCGTCTCAGCGGTGAAATCGTTTGCGTACGGCACGCTCGGGCTCGAGCGTCCGGATCAGCCTCAGGAAGCGCACAACGCGTTCTATACGGCGGGGCGGTGGCTGGCAGCGGGCATCACGATCGGCGGGATCATTTCGCTGCTTGCTTGAGAGAGGGAGAAAGAATGCGCTTGCCGGGCGTGATGCACGACAAGCGCTATTGCTGGCTTAGCGGTCGAGGAACGACTTCAGGCGATCAGCGCGGCTCGGATGCATCAGCTTGCGCATGGCCTTGCTCTCGATCTGACGAATCCGCTCACGCGTCACGTCGAACTGCTTGCCGACTTCTTCGAGCGTGTGGTCCGACTTCGTGTTGATGCCGTAGCGCATACGAAGCACCTTGGCTTCGCGCGGCGACAGCGAGTCGAGCGCGTCGTCGATGGCGGCGCGCAAGTCGGCTTGCATCGCTGCGTCGGCCGGCGAGGACGCTGCCGAGTCTTCGATCATGTCGCCGAGCGTGGCATCGCCGTCGTCACCGACCGGCGTTTCCATCGACACCGGCTGCTTCGCGATCTTCAGAATGCCGCGCACCTTCTCTTCCGAGAGTTCCATGCGTTCCGCGAGCACGGACGGATGCGCTTCCTGACCGGTCTGCTGCAGGATTTCGCGCGAGATGCGGTTCAGCTTGTTGATCGTTTCGATCATGTGCACCGGCACGCGGATCGTGCGAGCCTGGTCGGCGAGCGAGCGCGTGACGGCCTGGCGGACCCACCACGTTGCGTACGTGGAAAACTTCCAGCCGCGACGGTATTCGAACTTGTCCACCGCCTTCATCAGGCCGATGTTGCCTTCCTGGATCAGGTCGAGGAACAGCATGCCGCGGTTCACGTACTTCTTCGCGATCGAGATCACGAGACGCAGGTTCGCCTCGATCATCTCGCTCTTCGCCTTGCGCATCTTCGATTCGGCCGCGACCATCTGGCGGTTGATCTCTTTCAGATGCTTCAGCGGCAGCGAAACCGTTGCTTCGATTTCGATCAGCTTTTGCTGTTCGGACTGAATTGCCGGCAGATGGCGCTCCAGCGCCGCGCCGTACGACGATGACGGGCGCGCGGCGCGTTCCGTCCAGCCGAGGTCGGCCTCATGACCGGCAAACGACTCGATGAACTTCTCGCGCGGCATGCCGCTCTTCGAAACGACGATTTGCAGAATGTTGCGCTCGATCGCGCGAACTTGCGCAACCTGTTGCTGCACGTCGCCGCACAGGCGATCGATCGTGCGCGCCGTGAAGCGGATCTTCGCGAGGTGCTGCTGGATCTCTTCGCGCGCACGCTGGTACGCCTTCGAGGTGACGTCGCCGCGCGTATGCGACGCGTTCATCTGGTCGGACAGCATGCCGACCTGGGCGAAGATTTCGAGGCAGTCGCTCGTGAGTTGCTTCAGGCGTGCTTCGTCTGCTGCCGAGGAGTCGGCCGGGCCGACGTCGTCGTCGCTGTCTTCTTCGTCGTCGCTGTCGGTGTCCGCGTCGACGTCGGCGGATGCGTCCGCGCTTGCGCTGTCTTCTTCGGCGGCGAGCGTGTCTTCATTCAGACCGTCGACCAGTTCGTCGATGCGCAGCTCGCCGTCGGCAACCTGCTGGGCGCTCGCCAGAATAGCCGAGATCGCGAGCGGGCAAGCGGCAATCGCCTGCACCATTTCATGCAGGCCGTCTTCGATGCGCTTCGCAATCGCGATTTCGCCCGCGCGCGTTAGCAGCTCGGTCGCGCCCATCTCGCGCATGTACATGCGCACCGGGTCGGTCGTGCGGCCAAATTCGGAATCGACGGTCGACAGGGCGACTTCGGTTTCCTCGTCCGCCTGATCGTCCGACACCACGGCGGGGGCGTTCGAGTTCAGCAGCAGCGTTTCGGCGTCCGGGGCCTGTTCATAGACCTGCACGCCCATGTCGTTGAACGCGCTGACAATGCTGTCGATCGCGGCCGTTTGCGCGAAGTTGTCGGGCAGATGGTCGTTGATCTGCGCGTGGGTCAGGTAACCTTGCTCCTTACCCAGCTGGATCAGCGCACGCATCTGGCGCTGACGTTCTTCGGCTTGCTGCGGCGGCAGTTCGGCCGCCACGGGGATCGCTTTACCGGCGCCCTTGCCCTTGGCCGTACGGCCCGAGGGGGCTTTGGCGGTGTAGGCGGCGGTTTCGTGTTGCGAATCTTCGCGATCAAAAGGGTTCACGTATTCTCCTCTAGAGGCTTCGCTATGAGACGCAAGACGCGACCGTCAGGCGTTTCGAGCATGGCTCAACATCACCTGAGTGACTCAACGCGGTTGTTTGGCTGTGCTCTGGGGAGCAAAAAAGATGAGCCCGCTCGAAGCGGGCCGATAGAAATGTGCGAAATTCGCGCGGCTCGCATTATATACGAGCTTGGGGCTTCGCGCTCATCCTGTGCACATCATTTCATCATGCGCGTTTGTCGCAGGTTCGTCCTTGGGCCGCTGGTCGGGCGTAGAGCGGTCGCCGGTTCGATGCATCTAGGTGCGTGCACATTCGCTGATTTCAAGCTTCTCACTATAGAGGAGTTCGGTCGTCCTGACACGACGGGGTCGCGTTTGCACCACTCTCCCTATATATAGGGGACGCCTGTTTCTGGCGTCGATCGGCGTCTGGTCAAAAGAAAATTCACAAAAGGGGGTTGACGACGTGTCAGTCGCTCTCCATAATCTCGTTTCTCTGCTGCTGATGCAGCGACGCAGAACGAAGCGGTGCCGGGTGGTTGTGATGTTGACGACGCGCGGC